>CAYMLT010000008.1:0-28719 GCA_964391265.1 uncultured archaeon | reverse complement strand
TCAACATTTGTGGGTGCAATGTTGACAATCTGTACTGCCTGAAACCTTGTCAAGTCATAGTTCTTCATAAGTCTGTCAACGAGTTTACCCGCGACAGCTGGAGCCATTCTGGAGAAGGTTGAAGCATGCTCAAGTGTAATTGATTGCTGGAACGATAATTCGCTATCCTTTCCTCGCTTAGCTAGCATCTTCTTGACCTGTGGGAGCGGTATTTCCTCCTCGCCTACAATCTCCTTTGGCATCCTTATCCCCTCATTCTCGACTTGGACGTATATGCTCTGGCCTAATAATAAGTGACTTGATGGCCTTGCCTTGTTTAACATCGACTTCAATACCTCTGCCCCTCTTTCCAGTGACAACGCCAGTTAGGCCATGATATCTTCGATGTGGCATTCCTTTGTGGACTCCAGGGTCAATAACAATATTGACGCGGTCGCCTTCCTCATAGTCGATTAGAACCGTGCTAAGAGAACCTAACCCACGAGTTCGCACTCTTTTGCTCATCAGACTGCGTGTTCGTGCACGGAATCCATGACTCTTTTTGACCATAGGGCATCAACTTCTTACGTATCTCCTCGCTCAACAGCTAAATGGCCTGTTGTGTGCTCGAGGCTCAGCATTCCCTCTGGGGTAGTAACTTAAAGATTATGGTCTGGTGATATCGAATGGATTGCTGTTACATCTAGCTGAACACATAGACATTTCGTACCAAGAGCCTCGGAAACTGATGGAGTAGTACGTCCCTCATCTCCAGAAACCAATTCTTTCACGTATGTTCCGCCTTGGACTTTGAAGTGTCCATCAATGGTATTGGCATCAATCTTAGTTAGTTTTACTTCTAAGATGCGTTTCTTTCTGATTAGATCAGCTCTGCGATGTGATACGCGATGAGGAGTTCTTTGTTCAAGAACTACCCCTGTGAGTTTTTCCGCTGCAATCTTAAGTTGTGCTTCCGTAATATCAAATTGCGCCTTAATTATGGCATGGTATTCCTTTACATTCTCCGCAGCATCACTCTTCAGATCTTGGAATCGTTTTCTTGTCGAGACCTCCAGGTTGCTGATTTCCACCTTTCCATCTGCGGATTTGTTAACAAGAGAAACGATTTCATCGAGATTTGGATTTCGAATCTTCGGTCTTGAAATCTCTACAACGAAAGGGCGTCCATTTCCGAGCATTAACACATCAATGTCTTCTCTGCCTGCTGCATGGACCTTGAATTTTGAGCCATTGAGTGAAGATTGTATTGGTTTTCCAATATACTCCGATACGGAATCGGGATATTTTCGTCCAGTTTCGTCACACTCTTCACAGCCCTTTCCTTTACAATGACTGCAATCCCATCTACTTTGAGGTATGCCCCTAGCTAGCTTGCGATATCGTCCATAGATAAAGATGGGATTAATCTGGATCTCAATGTCATCCTTAGTCATATCATAGAATGCCACAACATTGGGAAGTTTAAATTCAACTCGCTTCTGAATGGCTTTCTCAATGCATTTACCCAATTCTCGGTTAAAATCTGATTTCAGAGTTTCAGCATCTAACAATTCCATCTGAGCACGAAGCTCGTCGTTTCTTTCAGCAAGACTTGGTTCAGGAGATGTGCCAACAAGAAATGAATCAAACTCAATGGATTTGACATCCCTTTGAACAACTTCCACTATTCTTGGAATTCTATCAAAGACCGACTCACCTGCTACGGCACACAAATGGCATTCATTGGTTTCATTGAATGTAATATGCTGTTTTTCACAAAGCATTTTTGCAGCTTTATGCATCCCATTCTCTGCGAGCATTTTCAGCAACTTTTCTCCCGTGGATTCTTCACCACGCTTGAACTCATTATCTGCGTACATTAAAAGCACAAGTTTGAGTGATGCTCCACGTTGTCTGTTAGTAGTATTAGTGCCCAAGAATGCAAATTGGCGTCCCAAGCATTGATCGCATATCGGGTGCTTTTCTAATAGCCTCTCAACCTTGGCTATTGTGTCATACTGTGAGCTGTCCATGGTAGAGCATCCCGTTCAATAAACCCAGTTCATGAACTGGATTGATAAAGGTGGCTATAGCATCAAAGGAATGGATTTAGATATCTGATTGATTTCAAACCGAGAAGTATCATTTTTGGATTCTTTAGAAGACCGAATATGACTCTCCCCTGCATATCCATATCTCCCTCTTTCTTGACAATATCAAGCAATCCCATCTCGTGTGCTCCCTTGATTAGTTCATCCAAACCATTGTCTGAGAATGACGTAATCGCACGTTGAGCAAGATACATTGTCTGAAGTTCTCTCTGAAGTACCGAACGCCATTTTCTCTCGTATTCCTCCAGAATCAATTTCCCATTTTGATTCGAAAGGGCATCGGATACAACATCTCCTGCGATTTTAGCTGCAGTTCCCCCGACAACGACTCCTCCCCCAGTTGTTGCCTTCACAATTCCTGCTGCATCCCCCACAACAAGAAAACCACCATTAACCGTCTGTCTGATTGGTGGTCCAACTAATACAATACCGCCAAACCCTCTTTCGATGGATGAATTTCTCAAACGGTTTTTCATGAATGGATGATGTTTCATTGCGGCATTGAGCCTCTGTTTCGAACGGTCTCTTGATGCTATCCCAACTCTGGCACGCCCATCACTGAGTGGAATAATCCAAGAGAAGAAACCTGTAGATATATGCCGTCCATAAAACATCTCAACAATATCCTCATCTATATCGACTCCTGACACCTCGTATTGATAGGCGGGGTATTTGTTCTTTCTCTGTACTCGAGGTAATCCAGCATCGCCCGAGATTTGACAACGTGATCCTTCTGCATCTATGATGGCCTGCGCGAGTTTCTCTCCGGTTGGAGTTTCTATCTTGTACTGGCCCTCAGGTGTGACTCTCAATCTCTTCGCTTTGCAATCAGTGAGTATCTGTACTCCATTATCACTAGCTCTCTCTCCCAACCACAAATCAAACAATTTTCTATCCACAACGAAAGCCTCTCGCTGCCCTCTCTCAATCAGGATAGAATGCCCTGAGGGGGAGTGAATTCTGGCTCCAGATACCATATTCTGGATAACATCCTTTGGTGGTATCAGATCCAATTTCTGTAATCCGGTGCTACTTAGAAGTCCGGCACAGTGATCTGGTTCCCCAATCTGCTTGTGTTCTTCAAGTACAATTACACTATGCCCCTTTTTTGCTATCTTGTCAGCTGCTATTAGACCAGAGGGACCTGCTCCTATTACGATAGCATCATGGATCAAAGAGTGCACCATGTTCTAACCACAGCCCATCCTTATTAAAACCTGATTCCTACAATTGTGAGTGAACTGGAAGAAACTCCTGTGTTCCACCTTTCTCACGACCGCTGTTGCCAGCTTGCTTCTGACCGGAGTGTTGTTGTGGCAATTGACAAGTTATTCCCTATTTTCAATTGGGTCTTCTGAATCTTCATTGCCAGATTTTTCCCACCAGTGTTTAGATTCTGATTCTTCACCCCACGCGCTATGTATCGGCGATGGGTTGGACTTCAGTAGCCACAATCCAAAAAGTGCTGGAAGAGAGAAGGTAAGTATCAACGTAAAAAGATAGGGGGGTCCCTGAATTAGGAATACGATCAGTGAGCCAGTGATGAAAGGCAGTAATCCCGGAAAAGTGCTTACAATCCCAAATATGAGTGTGGCTCTCCTTGATATTTTTCCATCGTAGTGTCTTTTGAGTACATACACAAAGACCACTTGCGTTCCCATGTAATATAGGAAAACCCAGAACATGGAGTTGAAAGACCAATAGGGAATCTCCATGATATTTCCTTGGGAGCTGAACACAATCCAATAACCAAAGGATAGAAGAGTATTCGCAAATCTTCCCTGTCCTAATGTTCGAATCTCAAGCCCAAACGGAAGAATGAAGAGTAGAACCACAAACATTGTATATTCCAACCCTCCCAACTGAAATGATTCGCTTCCTTCATCCGGATTTCCTTTGTTCATTGACATGATTAAACGGCCCTTTGTGATAACAATCACGTTGTGGTTTTTTTGTGGAAATGCAATAAGTGATGCTGCTTTGTAATTGATGCAACTAGCTTACTTATCAATTATCGAATTAGTCCTAATTCTGTACCTTTTTATCTTTCGTCCAACTGACGTATTTCGTTAGTGGAGGCGCCTTATAAGATGTTCACTAGAAAATTCAATTACAAACAGGTGATTGCAGTGCGTATCGACCTTGGCATGAGCAAAGGAAAGACTGCAGTCCAGGTTGCCCATGGTTCTGTTGGCGCAGCAGAGCAAGCAAGGGTTAGTCACCAAGATGTGTGGAAATCATGGCTACGCGAAGGTCAGAAGAAAGTTGCAGTCAAAGTTGAATCTGAAGAGGCAATCTTTGATCTTATGAAGAAAGCTGCAATGAATAATCTTCCCTACGCCGTTATTCGAGATGCAGGAATGACTGAACTCCCTCCTGGTACTACAACAGTTATTGGAATTGGACCTGCAAAAGCAGAAGAGATTGACAAAGTAACCGGTGAACTGAAACTATTGTAAGAGGAATCATCTTGATTGAACCCCCTCAAATTGAGAAATCCATGGGAATGGAGATTTATAGCACATCTTTCGAAGGCTTTGGTGGTCATCTCAAGCAGCGGTATGAAGACTTCATTGTCGAAGAGATGCTCTCCAAAGACGAGATCCTTCGAGCAGATATTGGATTGGAAGAACCATCCCTCCTAGAGGATCCGATGATTTCCGGCGAGCCCCGCAAATCAAGATTCATTCACTTCACACTGCAGAAAATGGGTATGACTACCATGGATGCTGCTGAATTGATTTCCTCCTCACTTAGAATTCCACGACAGTCCGTTTCTTATGCAGGCCTTAAAGATAAAAGGGCACTTACAGTTCAGCGCATTTCGATTCCAAAATTGTCTTTTGATGCTCTCAAGGAGGTGCCGTTGCATCGTATATGGATTCGTGATCCAGCATATTCCCGTAAACAAATCCAAGTGGGTTCTCTTTGGGGTAACAAATTCACTATACTCGTTCGCGAATTGAATATACCATGTGAACGAGCTCGTCAATTGTCTAACGAATTGCGTACTAATCCCATGCTGAACTATTTTGGAATTCAACGTTTTGGAGTTTCTAGACCTTTTACTCATCTTGTTGGAAAAGCCTTGATAAAACAAGACTATGAAGAGGTAGCACGCTATATTCTCACAGAATCAACTCCTGATGACTCCGAAGATATGAGGGAATTACGTGAAGCTATGAGGGATGGCAATTTTACAGAAACAATACTGGATAGATTTCCCAAAGATCTTCGATATGAACGACTTATGATAAAGAGCCTCCAGAATCATCCTGATGACTATAAGCGCGCTTTTACTAGAATCCCTCCAAAAATGCAGAAGCTCTTTGTCCACTCCTACCAATCTTTTCTATTTAATAGAATAATCAGTCTTCGAGCAAAAGAAGGACTACATCTAATAGAGCCCGAAGTGGGCGATTTTATAGTAAGACTGGGTGAAGCCAATACACACCGAGATGATTGGCTCTTTGTTTCAGAGAAGATGCACAATGAGTATTGCAATCTAGTAAAAAAGGGAGAGTTCGGTCTGGTTGCGACAATACCTGGTTATGCATCAAAGATGCCGAACACTCGTCAGTCTGATCATGTTCGCAGAATTCTTAAAGAGGAAAATGTGGCTTTGGATTCCTTCCGTTTTCCGGAAATCAAGGAAATTGATTCACCTGGAGGGTTTCATTCAGTTTCAATCTCTCTTTCAGATTTGGAAACTAAGTGTATAGAAGACAACCTTCAGATTAAATTCTCTCTTAGGAAAGGCTCCTATGCTACGGTGGTACTCAGGGAGCTAATGAAGAGTAGTCCCTTTAATCGAATATGAGGTTCTATCTTCTGCCACCTGAAAACTCTCTGAGTCGCGCTCCGAATTCATCCGTTTCAGACTCTCCCTCATTCTCGAGCCCCTCATCTTGATACTGAAATAACACAGACTCACCTGTTACAGCAGATACGATTGTTCTGAGGTTCTCCTTTGAGTATTTGATTCGGCTTCTATCCTCTAGCCGCAGTATCACGATGCTTTCTTTGAATCCATTAGGCAGATAGAGACTATTTATGCCCACTTCAGTTGCTGGATGTATCAATTCCCTAACAATAGTGCGAAGCTTCGCTGGTCCTTCCGTAATCATTACTTTCCCATATTCTGTTGATAGGTCCGACATTATTTCCGCATTCTCTTCGATAACCGATTTTGTCTTCTTTTTCACAACAAGTATCAGAAGATCGTCCGTTTTTATTGCTCTGAGCAGGTTCACATCCTCTAATTCTGGATGTTCTTTCAATTTATCGAGTAACCATTTACTGAACACAACATCAAATTCTGCTATCTCCCCGCCATCTAGCCTATCCTGACAATTCGGACATAGCATGTCAGACTCTAAATCAAAAACACATACTGGTAATCGCATACATTGTTCCTCTGTGAGTTGGTTTCAGATGTGCCCCAGTTCACAGTGAGGCGCATATGAGCTTTCCGAAGAGGCTACTTTGTAAGAATAATGTCTATTGTTGAAACGTTCAAATCACTGCCTTTGTCGGTTTGAACAGTTGTGGTGCCTATTAGAATGTCCTTCACAGTGACATCCTCTAGAAATCTGTGACGTGTTATTTCTGCAACATCTACCGCTCTGCTAATCAGTCTTCCACGTGCTCGGATGAACACTTCAGTTGCGCCTTTGTTGAAGAGAGTGACGCAAGCGAGAACATAGCTCATTACATTCTTAGAGCCTACTAATATGGTCGAGTCTCCTCGATTGCCCCTTTCGGCTCTTTCGTTCACCTTTTCCTCCGCCACTCGAAATCTCTCCACAAACTGAATATTCAGTTGGGAGCATTTATTCGCTAGCTTCTGATATAGATTTCGTTTTTCTAATT
Source organism: uncultured archaeon (assembly GCA_964391265.1). Taxonomy (GTDB): domain Archaea; phylum Asgardarchaeota; class Thorarchaeia; order Thorarchaeales; family Thorarchaeaceae; genus MP5-2226. The sequence goes on along the minus strand of CAYMLT010000008.1, from coordinate 21,757 downwards.
ATGAGCTATAATCCATATTGAGTTGAGCCTTTTCTATCTGGATATTTCGTTCTCTTGCACAAGCTTTTTCACCAAATACACCGGTTCGAACCTTGGAAGTTAAAATAGATGGCACAGCTTACATTCTTGGGGTCTTGTCGCGAGATTGGGCGGTCCGGATTCCATCTTGAAGTAAAGGATGAAAGTTTTCTCGTTGACTACGGGACCAAGTTTACAAATCCTCCCACTTATCCTGATATGCCGTCAACTGACAACCTTCAGGGCGTTGCATTAACTCATGCTCATCTTGATCACTCTGGTGGAATTCCACGAATACTTGCCCAAGATGCAAGTATCTCTCTTTTCTGCACTCCTGCCACTCGTGACCTATGTATGCCACTGATTCGCGATATGTACAAAATATCGCAAGGTAGACTTCCCTTTACAAATAATGACATTGCACGAATACGTCGGCAGTGTCAGCCAACCGCTTACGAGCAAACAACGCCCATAGGACGACACTTTGAGATGACTCTGTTCAATGCAGGTCACATTCCAGGGAGTGCCATGGTTTCAATTCGATATGATGGTAAACGGATTCTTTTCACTGGAGATTTCAACTCAATTGAATCCCGACTAAATCCAGGAGCACGAAAGAATCTTCCAAAACACGATATAGTTGTGACAGAGAGTACCTATGCCCGACGTATCAATCCCAATCGTGAGGAAATCGAAGAAGCAATGGTACAGTCTGTTATCGACACTCTTGAGGGCGGAGGGATTGCTCTTATCCCAGCGTTTGCTGTCGGAAGAAGTCAGGAAATAATGTGCATCCTGGAGAAGTATGGACTTCCTATGAAATACCCAATATATGTTGACGGTATGGCTAGAAAAGTGAATGATGTCGTCGTGAAACATCCCGAGTACATTAGCTCACCACAGTCCTTTGAGCGAGCAGTCAAACGGGCACGTGTTGTTCATGACAATCGCGACCGCCAAAATGCAATTAGAAAACCAGGAGTCATCATTGCACCTGCGGGAATGCTTAAGGGCGGAGCATCGCATCTCTATTTTAAGATGCTATTTGATGATCCAAAGAATAGCATCATCCTAGTTAGCTTCCAGATACCTGGTACTCCTGGAGCTGAATTAATGGCAAAACGAAAAGCTGTCGTTGGAAACCGCGTATTTGACGTTGAAGCGCAAGTAATGTACCACCATCTAAGCAGTCATTCTGATTCTCGAGGACTTGTTGATATGTTGCAAAACATACCTGGTGATCCTGAATTCTATATGATACATGGTGAAAGTGAATCATGTGATGCATTGGCTGCCAAATTAGAGAAAAAGGGCAAAACTACACATGTGCCCGAGATTAACGAATGTGTTGAAGTCTAGGCTTCTTCTTTCGTGGTTGTCCTAGCTTCAACAATTTGACATTTGACTCTGGAAAGAACTTCCTCAGCTTTTTGAGGCGCGAGTATAATTGTGTAGAGGTATTTTGCTGTGCGGAGTTTGAGTTTGACCTGATCGGAACTCCTCTTTACACGGCATTCTTCCGCATCTTCAGTCATCTCAAGGAACTTCTCTGCATCATAGATTTGCTTTGGCATTTTTCTAAGCCTCTATTAGGTCGATTGTGGGATGGTGGGCCGGGGGCGACTCGAACGCCCGATTTCCGCCGATTTCAATAAAGGTCGATTGACCTTCATATGTGAAGGCGGCATCATGGCCAACTAGATCACCGGCCCAAGCGTAAGCTAAAGAATTACTTCTTCCTGCGCTTTGGCCTGAGGTCCTTGTTTTTGCACTTTCTGCACTTCTTTGCTTTCAATGGGTTGGTTGCACCACAATCGCGGCACACCGATTTGTATAGCAAATAGTGCTGTGCGAGTCTTCGTTTTTCGATATCCGCAACAGGCATTGTATGGACCTCTTTAGCGTTGAATAGCAGACTTTCTTAGTGTCCGCTCAGGCCAACCGATAGACTATGAATATAAACCTGTTCCTCTGGTCGGGGATAAGAGAAGCGTGCTGGGGTGTTCAGCAACCCCAGCTCATAGCATTTTGTACTTAGAGTAGCTCTTTGAGGATTCGAGCAACATCACTTGGCTTTTCAGCAACTTGAATACCTGCCGCATTCAGGGCCTTGATTTTGGCATCAGCTGTTCCACTGCTACCACTGATAATGGCTCCTGCATGTCCCATTCTCTTTCCTGGAGGCGCAGTACGTCCCGCAATGAACCCTACGACTGGGAGGTCGTACTCTTTCTTGACATACGCAGCGGCTCTCTCTTCAGCATCACCGCCGATCTCTCCAACCAGAACAATTGCTTTGGTATCCTTATCAGCTTTGAATAGCTCAACACCTTCAATTGTAGTGAGTCCAACACAAGGGTCTCCGCCCAAACCAATTGCAGTTGAAATACCAATGCCTGCATTCGTCATTCCTGCTGCAATCTCGTACGTTAGAGTACCACTTCTTGACATGAGGCCAACGACACCATGTGAGAATACATGACCCGGCATGATACCCAGCTTCTGTTTTGCTCCAGGTGTGATGATTCCAGGAGTATTTGGTCCGATAATGGTGATTCCCTTTCTTTTTGCAGCATGAATTACTCTAATCTCGTCCTGTACTGGAACATGTTCAGTAATTAGCACAACAGGATTAAGATCTGCAGCAATTGCTTCAAGAGCAGCATCACCTGCAAAAGGCGCCGGCACAAAAATCACAGATGCTGTTGCATCTTCTGCATCCCTGGCGTTTCGGACACTATCATAAACAGGAATTCCGTTGACAACTTCCCCGCTCTTTCCAGGAGTTACACCAGCTACAACTTTGGTTCCGTATTCCAGCATTGCTTCAGAGTGGAATGTGCCTTGTCCACCTGTGATACCTTGAATGAGAACCCGAGTGTTCTTATCGATTAATACAGCCATCTATTTGCCCTCCCCTACTAGTTCCACCACTTTAGATGCCGCATCTTCCATGGTTGTCAGGAAAGGAATTCCCGCCTTAGCTAGAATCTCCTGTCCCTCTTTTTCGTTTGTTCCAACCATTCGAATGACCATTGGGACTTTGATTCCTTTGTCATCTCTCGCAGCAATGATTCCATTGGCAACGTCATCACAACGAGTAATTCCTCCCATGATATTTACAAGAATGGCTTTCACCTTGTCATACATGAGAGCAATTTCAATTCCATTTTCAACTCGCTCTTTATCCGAACCGCCACCCAGGTCAAGGAAAGTGCTAGCCTTCCCACCGAATAATTCCACTGCATCAAGAGTAGCCATTGTGAGTCCCGCTCCATTGCATATACAGGCGATGTCCCCATCAAGTTCAACGTAAGCCATACCCTGTTCAGTAGCCATTCGTTCTCGATCATTCATTTCCAAAGGCTCTCGTTTGATTTTTTCAATAATGTCTTTGTGCCTGTAGAGCGAATTATCATCAATATTTAGCCGAGCATCAGCGGCTAGAAAGCGACCATCCTTTGCAAGAATAAGTGGATTAATCTCTGATAGTTCGACGTCATATTTGCTGACTATATTCCATAGCTTTGTGAAAAATCCACCGAGTTTATTGATGTCCTTTCCCTTGAATCCCATGGCAATTGCCATGTCTCTCGCCTCATATGATTGGAAACCTAGACTTGGATCGACGTGTCGTTTGATGATTTTTTCTGGACTTTCTTCCGCCAGTTCTTCAATTGACATGCCACCTGCTCCGCTTCCTATCATGACATATTTTCTTTCGTTCCTGTCGACAGTCACTCCGACATAGATTTCTTGCTGAATATCCAACTTCTCTTCAACAAGAATAGCTTCCACAGGCAGGCCATTAATTCTCATCGCTAGAATTTCTTCAGCATATTTCTCAGCTTCTTCAGGAGTATCAGCAAACTTCACTCCGCCTGCCTTGCCGCGTTTTCCTGCGAGTACCTGAGCCTTTACAACCACTGGCTTTCCGACCTCTTCAGCCCTCTTTCTTGCTTCTGCAGGAGTTCTTGCAACGCCTCCAGGAGGAGTAGGCATTCCGAAGGCACGGAAGATCTCTTTTGCTTCGTGCTCGAACAGTTTCATCTAATCATTCCTTCTCATTGAGGGGGAATTGATGGCTTTACCCCCAGTCTCGAGGCGCAATCCGTGGTGATTGCGTAAAAAGGTTAACTGAAGCCCTCCAAGAGATACCTAAGTCGCTTCTCCATGTAATCTGCTTCTATCTTCAGAGGTTTCCTGGAACCTCCAGCTAGTCCTGCAAGAATAGTATTCAGGTATTGTAAATCCTCAAGACAGTTCTCAATAACTCCGGGAGCATCCTCTTTACAGAATTCAATATCTCCCTTCACCCCTGGCTCAGTTGCATCTAGAACACGCTTCCAAACCTCTCTAGGAACTGATGTACGTGCGACTGCAACTTCAAGCAAGATGGGTCTTAATCCAGAATCCTTCTTCCCAATTGCATTCATCACTCTTTTTGCATCGCCGACTGGTACACCAAGCATCGTTACGCTTCTCCCAGTACTTGTGCACTCTATTTTCTTGTCTTTCTTATAGATGAAATCTCCCTTTACAAGATCATCGAGAATTTCGAGCCCTCGAAGTGACTGATCAATCACTGCTGAAGCATACTGGGAAACTCCTTCTTTCTCCAGGGCATAGTTCATGAATTTCACGAGGTGTTTGCACAAACGATGTTTTCTAATTCCTTGAAATTTCCATGATTCACAAGTGCATGATACTCCTTCCTGTGCCCTTAGAACAACATGGTGCCATAGGTCCCTTGATGCACTATGAATCAATCCTTCCACTTTTTGAGGTGTAACAGATACAAGTCTCACACTGGAATCAGATATTTCTCCAGCTCTGGATATTATTGACTTAGTAGCTCTCATTGATATCAGATTCTTTGCTTGTGCCTCTGGAATCTCCTCCTCTGATCCCCCTTCTGTGGATTTACTTGCTGCCCAGAAAGTTCTACTCAATACTGAGAAGGGGTCTTCATTGCTGTTCTTAGAGGAACATATCTCTCCTAAAACCAAATCCTGAATAATCTCAGGGTCGTCCACACAGCTATCTACTTCACCCAGCCCTGGTGTGATAGAGCTATCTTCTACAAAGTATTTTGAAATCACTCGTTGGCGCTCGTCTTCATTCGCTACTACAACAATGCCGAAAGCTCGGTTGTCTAAGCCCGTTCTGCCAATAGACCGCAATACATCTGATAGCTCCCATTCAGATAGTAGAGAGAGATTCGATTCGGTTTTTCCGCCCTTCTTTTCATCTTCCATGTAAACTCCCATTACAAATGCAGTTGATCCCCTGAATCCCGTCGGTATAGCAAATCTAGTAGGTAGCACAAGCACGGGCAGTAGCCCATCCTCCCATGCATTGGACATAAGCCTCCTTTGTGACTTTGATATACCACCGTGAAAGAATGCTACGCCCCTAGGAAGTAACTTTCCTAGAACCATACTGGTTTCACACTCGGGAAATTCCTTTTTCACAGAGTTAGCGAGTTCTATTAGTTCATCATGATGCCCCAATGTCAATTGGAAATCAAGATTGGATGAATCCTTATCTTTCCGGATGCCTGCGAGGATAGAAGCAATGTCTTCAGACTCCTTTTCACTGGAGCAGAGAATCAACACCTGCCCTTTCTTTGTTTGAGCATACTTCGTCAAATCTGCCAAGGATTCATATTCATTCTCAAATGCTCGTACGCTAAAAATCTGCTTGATGTCTGCTTTCTTATCCTCCACGATCTCTGACTTGAGCCATGAACTCAGCTCGTCGATATTTGCAACAGGGGGGCAAATTGAGATGTATTGAATACTATCTGAATACCCCTTGAGCGCAACAATAGTCGCTTCAAGTCTAGAACCAATTTCAGGTTGACCAATATAATCCAACCTCTCAATAAGAACACACTGTAAATTCTCAAGTATTTTTGACCTAGTTTTCAAAGCAATAGCCATTGTCCGATAAGTTGAAACAATCACTCGCCCAATTTCGATATTCGGATCAGTAGCTGACCTCCTTCTAATAAGCGCAGTGACTTCTATACCAAGACGGGTCCCTCTTGGGTGAATAGACTGATACACCATCTCTGCGTGATGGGGATTTGCACAAAGGATAAGGGCTTTCGCACGAAAATCCGACGTCACTCTGTTCAGTATCGCAATCTCCGCGATATTATAGGCTTCATCATAGTCTCGTGTTAGTAGGAGCTGGCTAATTCCTCTTGTAATTCCTCTTTCAACAGCATCAGCTTGGAACTTTGTCAGACTCGATACTCCCTCTCTGCGTAGTATCTCTAGCAGACGTGGGGAGGCATGTACTAATTCAAGTTCCCTTAAGGTACTCATCCACGGTACGCTCCCGGTTCAGAATGCGCAATTTGCTCTTTTAGCATCTTGTATGTACGATTTTTCGACCTACTTGACTTTAAATACTAAAGTATTACAAAAAATCGAGGTTTGGTGAATAAGCACCTACTTGGACACTGCGTTCCTCAAGAAATGTGATGAGAACTCGAAGAACTTCTTTACAATGGTGACCTAGAGTTGAACCAGAAAACGCCAAGATAACTCCCCAACTACATCCATGGAATCCCAAATAGAGCGTTCCGTCTGTTATGCATGTAACATAAGAGTAATTATAGATTCAACGTGGGGTTTTCTTATGGCATTTGTAGCGAGTAAGGAATCAAGCTTTCATATTACACTCCTCGATGGATTCAAGGTTCCTGAAAATGCAACGTTAATCACAGGCTATCATGGTCTCGGCGAAGTAGGCTATCTGTCTACAGCCCATTTGATTCGAACATTAGATGCTAAGCGAGTAGGGTTCGTGAAAAGCGATATGCTACCCTTATTCGTTTCAGTAGAAGAAGGTCGATTAGTACTTCCTTTCGAATTATACTATTATAAACCAAAGAAGATGGTGTTCTTCATTCCCCGTTTTCAGCCACATGCGAGCGAACAATGGGGATTCATCGAGAAACTTGCTGAATGGATAGTGGAGCAGAAATTCAGTGAGATCCTTCTACTTGGAGGCCTTGATGCAAGTTTCAAGGAAGATGAAGAAGAAATGCGATGCGTCCCCACAGAAGCATACAAGGACAAGATTGACAAGTGGTCGATTCCTATTCTTGAGGAAGGGCTCTTCGTTGCGGGACCCCTCGCGCTTATGCTAGCTGAGCTTGAGATACGCGGTGCGGCTGGCATGGGGATTCTTACCTATGCAACTCGTGGCCGTCCGGACCCTCGTTCTGCGGCAACCATGCTTGAGAAGATAAATGAGGTATTCGGAGTTACGGCAAACGTAGCTGAGCTCATAGAAGAAAGCAAAGAGATCGAAAAACTTGAGAAGATGCGAAAGTCCATTGAAGCGGACACTGATCCCTCACAGATGTATCTCTAGGGGCAAACTACTCTGGTAGTCATCCCATTCGTCGAAGATACCACCCGATATCGATGAGGTTTCTGGCTACCAGTCTATCTTTTCCAATTTGATGACGCATAAATGCATCAACAACTAGCATTGCAAGACCCAACATATTTCCCTCTCTATCCTGAACAATCACTCTTTGTTTCCTTTTCAATGATGTTTTCAGATGCACCACTCCTTCTTTGAGGATGCTCTTGCCATAAGTAAAGAGCTGTGCAGCCTGATTTGTAACAACCAGAATATTCTCTGTGAGTGGTGCCAGTTTCTCTTGAACGGGAAGACTGAGCTGAATCTTGTCGCTTGAGATGTTTCCTAGCCACAAACCCAGAAGTCTAACATCAAACCCTTCAAAGCCCTCTTCAAGCATTGCAACCCACTTCATTGGAATAAGATAGAATGATCTTACCTTCCCGTTATCCATAACTACTGGAACAAGGTCTCCAAGAAGCTTTTTTGTGATTCCTTTACCGAACTCCTCGTCAATATGCTTTCCAATTTTCTCCCACTCGATTGGGTCGACAAGCTCGGGCTTCATAGGCATCTATCTCATTGATGATTTCGCTCACTTATGAGATGTTTCATTGATACCTATACATCTGTACTAGAGAGCCTGAATGATCCAACAGCTACAACTGATATACCTAAACATAACAGAGGAAGACTTGAAATCAATACGCCAAAGACAATATTCTCTAAGACAATCCCAACAAGTAATCCTCCAACAAGTCCGACTAGTAGGGTTATCATGATGATGAATATGGATGCAAAGGAATTGACATAGAATGCACTACTCTTCGTGTTTTCATATGCAGGATTCATAGCAGTGAAACCTACACTCACTAGAATGGCCCCACATAACACAAGGTATGTATGAACGAGTATAACAAGAAATTCAAAGGGTCCCAATGCAAGTACAAATGATACGATTATGATTGGTGTGAGCGCGATGGGTATTCCCAGTAGAAATGCTTCCGTTAGACGTGCCTTGATGAACTTGGATACTCCCCGTGGAGTTGATTTAATGACCCACAAATGATCTTTGGACTCTAGAAATCCAATCCCTCCGAAATTTATTCCACAAATCATACCAAGCATCATGCTTACCATGAAAGCCACGACTATGATGGTGACTCCTGGATCTCCTAAATCACTCAAACCAGAGAAATTCACCATTACTGGTAAAAGGATTGAAAGAAAGATCGCATAGATTACCTTGGAAACATTCTGTGCTTTTCTTCCAAAATCCTTCAGAGATATAATGACTAATACTCCAAAGGACCCTGGCATAATTCTTCTAATCACACTCAGAATTGGGTTTTCTTTTCCAACTGTTGTGACAGTTTCTGTCCGGGCCCCGCCTTCAAAACTGAAGAGTCGATCGGGAATTGTGAGTCCAATGAGAAGCACTAGTAACGCAAAGGCCCCTACGAGTATACCATCTACAGTTGCATTAAATCCCAAAATAGCTTCAAAGGATAGAATCGATGAAGCTGGAAGACTGATTCCATTGAAATAGATTGTAACCCATGTGATGAGATCTGCGCCCCACGTTGATGGAAGGATAAGGAAGACATTCAGTCCCAATAATTGTGAAAACCCCTCAGCGAAATACATCAATGAATAGAGTGGTAATAAGAACACGACCACTACAACCAGACCCATTGCTTTAGCAATGTCATTACCTCTAGATGAATCGCCAATCTTTGCCTGAATGGCGGTACTGATGATAGTTGAAAGGAGTAGAGTTGTGAGGACAAAGAATGCAATAACGAGATAGGCGATTCCCTGGCCAACCAGGCTTACTTGATAGAATATCATAAAGGGTGACAATAGAACTGGTGCCAAAAATAGAATGAACAATCCATATGAGGGAATTTTGCCCAAGAACATGCCAATCAACATATCACGGCTACTGACATTATTGCTCAGCATTATTTCCCATTGCCCTATTCTTATCTCTTGCAATGCGTATGAAATCGGAAATACAAGCACCATGATCCAAAGAATCAAGATTGCTGCTCGCATGACTCCCGGAAATGCAATTGCAAATACCATCTGCACTTCAATAGAGAAGATGTGGAGAAATCCTGCCATCATGGCAGGTGCTCCAAAGAGCGCCCAGAATATACCCACAATGAATAGGAATAATGTAGTGATTTTTCTTTGCTTTCTGAATCTAGCTGTCATAACCTGAAACTCAGCCTTGGCAACAGTAAGCAAATTACTAGGCACTACTCTTTCCTCCAACTGAGAAGATTCTCTCGATCAACTTCGCCGCCGACTAGTTTGAGATATGCATCCTCAAGATCATTGGCATTCGTTTGGTTGATGATGTCTTGGGGTGTACCCAATGCAATCATCTCACCCTCATTCAGAATTCCAATTGCCTGACATACATCTTCTGCGAAATCAATCATATGAGTGCAAATGAAGAAGGTCGTGTCCATCTCTGTGGCCATTGCTGAGATTAGTTCTTTCACAAGAGCACTTGCAGCAGGATCAAGTCTGGAAGTAGGTTCATCTAGAAACACCAGTTTTGGCTCATGAATCAGTGTGGACGCAACGAGGACTTTCTGTTTCATTCCTGATGAGTAAGACTCTAACAGGTCATTCTGTCGACCCTCTAAACCTAGAATCCCCAATAATCGGTCGATTCTACTGTTTAGATTCTTTCCACTTAGATCATTGAGTGCACCAACGAACTCGAGGAATTCTACTGCCGAAAGCTTCGAATACAGTCCGGGAGCTTCAGGTAGGAGACCTGTGATGGCCTTGATTTCTTCCCTTTGAGTACTGATGTCATAACCACAGACCTTTGCAACACCAGCTGTTTGTCTTAGGAGTCCTGAAAGCATGCGGACCGTTGTTGTTTTTCCAGCTCCATTTGGACCCAGATAGCCAAATGTGGTACCTTTCTTTACTTCTAGATTGAGATTAGCAAGTGCCTTTACTGAACCAAAGCTCTTACTCAGCATCCTTGTTTCAATCATGATATCCTCTGCGATCATCCTTACTCACCACATTTATGCTGGTCTGGGTTAGCACTAATATGGATGATGCTTAGCGTTCTTTTTTCATTTTGCAAATGAAGAACCCTTCTGTACCGTGAAGGTGCGGTAGGAATCTTCTAGCAAGAGTAAGGGAATCGTCAAGACTTGCACCGTAAGGGGTTGCATATCCTGGGCTACCAAATTCCAAATCTATTGGAACAATGTGCATCTCAGGATGATCTCTTAGAATACCATCAACAATGTATTCGTTTTCTTCTGGTGCAATTGAGCAGGTGGAATACACGAGATGCCCCTCGGGTTTCAATTTTCTTACAGCCGCATCAAGGAGCTCGACTTCTCTCGTAGCACAATAGTGGATATCCGCCATTGTTTTACTTGTCTTCCTTGAGGGGTCTAGGGGAATCAGTCCTTCACCAGAACAAGGCGCATCGAGTAGGATTCTATCCGGTTCCACGCTGATGTTTTCAATTCTCTTTGCATCTCCTCTCAGAACCAACGTATTTGTTGCACCGCATCTCAGGATATTGCTTTGAAGGCTTTGAATTCTCAATCTATCAGTTTCCACGGACAGAACAAGTCCAGTGTTTTTCATGAGCTGCGAAATATGAGTTGTCTTCCCACCCGGTGCTGAGGCTAAATCAAGGACCACCTCATCCCGTTGTGGATCTAGTGCTTCGACAACTGTCATTGAAGGTACTCCCTGAACGTAATAGTATCCTAACATATGCTCAAGCGTAGCTCCTGGAGAATATTCTTCAAAATCCGCATAGTATCCTGTCTTAAGCCATGGTACCCGTTCGAGTCTAATTCCTTTGGTTTCAAGTGCTGTAACGGTTTCCTCGGGTGAATTCTTCAATTCATTCAAGCGAACCGCCGTTCGTATTGGCACTTCACAAGCCTTGAGGAATTCTAGGGTTTCCTCCTCTCCCCAAAGAGTCAGATATCTTTCTATCATATACTGAAGGTAACCATGCTCTTTGGCAATTTGCTTCGCTTTCTGCCTCATTTCTTTCCGGGACATTACCTAGAGCTCCATCGACGATAGATTTTCATTTTCCGATATCTTCATTCCACAATTCCGGCTTGTCCTTGATGAAGTTAGTCATAAGGTCGATACATTGGTTATCATTCAGAACTGTGACTTCAATACCACGTGTTCGAAGATGGCCTTCTGGTCCCTGGAATGTCTTGTTCTCCCCAATAACAACTCTTGGTATTCCATACAGCAATATTGCGCCTGAACACATATCACATGGCGATAGCGTAGAGTATATCGTCGCTTCTTTGTAATCCTTGGCGCGTAGCCTTCCAGCATTTTCAAGACAGTCCATTTCCGCATGTAATATCGCGCTGTCCTTCTGCACTCTTCTGTTGTGACCACGCCCAACGATTTTGCCATTTACCACCAGAACAGATCCAATTGGTATTCCTCCCTCAGACAATCCTTTCCTAGCCTCATCAATTGCTGCTTTTATGAATACATCCTTTGAGCCATCATTCATGGTTTTCACCTCATTATGCAATCTCTAATGCTGCAGTCAGTTCAGATAATTCTGGAGAGATAATCTGCACATCAGGTGTAAGACGATCAGGGGTAGCCAAATCCTTGAAACCGGAACCTGTTATGGGGACAACTACCTTTTGATTTCTATCAATAACACCATCATTGAGCAGCAGTTCAAGGCCTGCCATTGCAGCTACCCCGCTTGGCTCAGCAAATATCCCCTCTAGTTTACCTAACATTACAAGATGTCTTTCAATTGCATCATCTGGGACTGCTATTACAGTACCTCTTGCAAGTTTGAGATACTTTAACGCTGCATCTCCATCCCAAGGGAATGGATCAGCAAGCCCGCCTGCTACGGTCTTATTCGAATCCCATGGTTCAATATCTAGAGGGTTTTGATTCTCCTGATACGCCCGAACAATCGGAGCGCAGCCTTCTGGCTGGACTATTATTGGACGCGGTATATTTTCAATCAACCCCATCTCACGAAACTCCCAGAACCCTTTCATTGTTCCAGCCATGAGGCCTCCGCTTCCAGTTGGAAATAGCATCCAATCTGGAGGATTCCACATCATCTGTTCGGCTATCTCATATCCCAATGATTTAGTTCCCTCAAATTGAAACCCATTGAAGGGACCAAATGACGGGGTGGGAGTCCACCCGAGTTCATTACATGCCGCATGAAGCAATGTAGTTGTAGGATCAACACCCTCCTCTATTTTCCGTACACGAAACACCTTGGCACCGAGAGTTCGGAGATGTATCAGTTTTCCAGCAGGTGCGTTTTCAGGTACAAAAACGACTGCCCTTAATCCAGCTTTGGCAGCATAAGTTGACATTGAAGCTGCAGCATTACCCGATGATGCTGCAGATACAGTTTTCGCTCCATCTTCCTTCGCACGACTTACCCCTACACAGATTGGGCGATCTTTGAATGACCCTGAGGGGTTCAGCATTTCCATCTTGATATGCAGATCAGATAATCCTAGAGCCGATGCTAGACGTGTGCTTTTGATAAGAGGTGTATTTCCCTCTCCTACTGTAATTATGCTCTCTCGTTTTCTCAATGGCATCAATTCAAAATACTTCCATAATCCGCCCTTTCTACGCTCAATTTCGTTTTTTGTGAGCACTTCTTTGATACTCTCAAGATCATGGATAACATCGATTCTTCCTCCGCATCCATCATTTGGAGGGACATTGTCATCCGTGTACTCCTTTCCACATTTTGCACATTTGTATAGTCTAACCTCTGACACAGCATCACCAGCTCTCTGAAGCAAACATATTGCAGTTATGTTCGTTGTGCTTGTTACAGAATCAATGGAAAGACCTAACAATTAGAAATCAATGACGAAAATAACAAAGTCACTGATTATTGGTGTTTACTATGAATTCTCAGAGCTATGAGGTCGAGGTAAAGATTGCCGTGCAAGATTCCCTCACCATAGAAGCCTCACTTATAAAACTAGGAGCAAAAAAGACCAAGACCGAATCGCAGGTTGATGTATATTTTAGTCATCCCTGCAGAGATTTTGCAAAAACTGATGAAGCCGTGAGGATCAGACATATTGAGGGTGTCCCCCTAGAGGTGGGCAGTGCTTCTACTCCAGTTCAGAAAACAGAAGTGACTTACAAGGGACCAAAGATTGATACTACTACCAAGACAAGATTGGAATTATCTCTTGGAATAGATGATATTACTACTGCAACTGCAATTCTCGAACAACTAGGTTTCCGAAGTGTTGCTCACATAAGAAAACGTAGGTCATTCTTCTTGCTCGATGAAACAGTGATCAGCATTGATGATGTTGAACATGTTGGAATGTTCTTAGAGCTTGAGAGAGTTGTTGACTCAATGGAGCTGGTTTCTCCTGCAAGAGATTTTATTTTCTCTCAGCTTAAGAAGCTAGGCATTGAGCAGAGCGAATCAATCCGAGAATCATATCTAGAGATTTACCTCAGGAAGATGCATTCCTAAGATTCTTTGGTTTCCTTTTTTAGATGATTCACAAATATCTCTAGGGTATTATGTCGCTCTTTGGCAATCATTTTTGCCTCCTCTGTATACAGAAGGCTGGCTAATTTTAGCAGCTTTTCATCAGCATGTGTTAGGAATCCGACTATCCCTCTTCCCTTGATTGCCGCTTGAGATACTGCTCGGAAGATTCCCACCGCTCCTATTGCGTCAATTTTATCTGCATCACTCAGGATTTTTCCTTCAATAGAAGTTGGCTCAATTCCCTCGCTGAATCTATGAGTTCGAATCACTGATACGATGTGATTGATCTCTTCCTTTGAGTATCCGATGTTTGGAAGAAACTCTCGGCTGATTCTTCCAGATATTATCGAATGTGATTCGGTTGTTCTCTCTTCTTCGGGGCGTCCTATATCATGAAGAAGAGATGCAGCTCCTAATACGCGAATATTAGCTCCAATATTCTTACCAATCTCCAACGCCACCGATAAAACCCGTCTTGTGTGGTCATAGGTATGCGCACCATTTCCGTTTTTTTCGAGAATTTGTCTTACAAAGGCATCAATATCCTTCTCCGGAAACATAAGAAATGACCTTCCTTCTTGAGCCTTTAAATAGAGAATAGCTTTCTTTAAATCGTCGGGTTTGTACATTATTGTTTGTGACTAATGCTAGAAACGCTTTAATCATTAGAGCATGTTTTCTTAGTGCTATAGGGACGCCACACACCTTGGTACAATAAACGCCACCTATTGCAAGCAAGAGGGATAATGTTTGAGTTCCACTCTAAAAACCACCAAACGAAAGATTGGTATAACAACGGCAATCAGTACACTGTTTGTCGTGCTTATGCTTGTTTGGGGTACTATAACGCTTTTCCAGATTCAATCTGGCGCTATAAGAGCGTCACCTCCTCATACTCCCTTAGATGACATTGATCCATGGACGTACGATATCAATTGGGCTGGAGGACGTACGAATTGGTTCGAGAATATCAACTATACCGATTTACCGTTGGACCAGATGCTACCAGAAGACCTTCTCAATATGCTCAATGATACGATTTTCGTTGTTGAACCCGCGAATCCGGGACAGCTATGGCGTGGTAGCGCCTACAACGCGTATGATGGGTCTGGATGGAGTAAGACTCTTGCTGATAGCAGACCGCTTTCCGCAATATCTATGGATCAGGCAGTTAATGAAATCTATACAATCAGCATGAATGTTACAGTAAGTCCCAATATTGAACCGATAGAACTCCCTGCATTGTTTCCTAACATCCGTGTGATAGAAGACTCGTTCAGAACAATCCCTGCTGGACGTTTGCTAGACTATACACTTGAAACTGATGATTATAGCACACTCTTATTCAGTCCTCTCCTCTCAGGAACCGTGAATGAGAACATCTTAATTCAATATGATGTCACCTATGATAATCAAGATTTGACGCATATTGAATCTCACGCTCAACCTGGGAGTCAAGCTGAAGCTGGGATACTGCGTGATTATGTTCCAATGGATGTTACACTCTCATCAGTAGTAACAGACGAAGTTGACCAATTTCGTTCCGTTGGTTCGAATGCATATGAAAAGACAATGGCTGTTGATGTCTATTTCCGTTCCACCTATCAACTACTGATTGATGAGGAGAACATAACACAGAGACCTCCATCTGGACAAGAAGTTACAGAATGGTTCATTGAACGCGGCGGAGGGCTCCCAATGGATTTTGCTACTGCGTACTGTGTCTTTATGCGAGATTTGGGTGTCCCTGCTAGGGTGACCATTGGTTATGCCTTAGGTCAGCCAGATCCTGATGGTGGTGACTTCAGACGTGTACAGGTACAACACATGATGTTCTGGGTCGAAGTTTACATACCTCAAGATGATGGTGCAGGACAGTGGATACAAGTAATTCCGCTGCCTCTTCCTCCCGGATTTGGTGGTGGCGACTTACCAGAGAATCTTGATGAGGCATCTGTGCAATTGAGAGTAGGTTCTCCTGATTTTGGTTTTCCCTTCTACTCAATACCTCAATGGGCGATTATTGGAGGTGACTTCAATCTAAGCGCAATGTTGTGGGTTGATGGAGTTCCAAGTGGCATTGGTGAAGTAATCAGGTTCTATGACCTGACTGATGGTGTGGATTTGGGAACAGCAACAGTAGAAGAATTGGCATCTCTCCCCGGTATCGGAATGGCTAACATAACTTTCCGATTTCCCACTGGTTCATCAATAGGGGCCCATAACATATCCGCGATGTGGATTTCATCCACATATCTTATTTCAAACTTTACTTTGGTTGTGGCTGTGGGGCAATCCTACCCGCTTCAAGCTCCTCCAATACAGCAACCTTCCAATTTCATTCTCAGTGACATAGTTGATGTTGATATCTCCCTTGGATTAAGTGACTATCAAGCTCAATGGAATGATGCACTTCATGTTCATGGACTCATGACCCTCGGAACCCCTCCGGATGATGTCCCCGCAAACGGAACGCATCTTGCAGAACTCGGAAATGATCAGATGTGGATCATGTGGGATGGTATTTGGTATGGGAATGCGACGATTGGTGAAGATGGATACTATGAATTAGATATCCCATTAGATGGAACAGATTTGTCTAGGATGGATACGGGCACTCACACTGTAGCTGCATATTATGATGGTGCAATTGATCCAGATACTGGAATCCCTGCGGTTTTCCCCGGATATTCTTCCGATTCTGCATTGAGCCTTCATGGAGCACCAGCATTTAGCCTGACAGTGGCTCCAGTTGACACATATGGTGGTGGAAGCATAACATATGATGGGATTGCTTACCTTCAGAATGGAACCCCTCTTGCTGGAGAGCTTGTTGGAATTATCTTTGATGGAACTCTGAACACTACTGTTCTTACAAACAGCTCTGGCGGGTTCAACTACGTTTATGAAATTCCAGTGTCGCAACCCTCTGGAACTTTTGACGCTACAGTCAATTGGACCTCTTCTGATCCACTCACTAATGGTGGAACAAGCGGCGGCATTCCAGTCACTGTTCAAAGCGGCACAACAACACTGACAATTGATTCCACCCCTAGCGACCCCACGACTGTACACACCTTTGAAACCATTACAATTTTCGGGACACTCACAGCGGTTTCTGATGGGGCCCCTATAGTAGGTCGTTCTGTGGAGGTTTTCTGGGACTGGAATAATGGAACATCATATTCTCTTGGAACCGACACAACGATTGCTGGAGGTTATTATGAGATAACGTATCAAATCCCTGCATATTCAGAAGGTCTGGCTTCATATTGGGCTGATTTTGATGCATCCGCAGAACCCACCTACGCAGACTCACAATCCGTACCAATGGATATTACAGTCAAGCGTTACGATGTTGAGGTCTACATTGGAACACAGCAGAGCTCCGTAGCTATTGGAGAAGTACTGGACATTGAGGGTATTGTCTACCTTCCTGAGCTGTTTATGACGCTTCCAAACGCTCATATAATTCTCAAGTGGGAGAATGGAACGGGCGTATATAACATCACAGAAACCGATACTAGTGTTATCTTTCCATACTATTTCATATTCAATTATACAATTCCCGTGAGTCATGAACTAGCCGACACCCAGCTATGGGCTGAATTCGTATCATCATCCCCCGAATATTATGATAACGAATCTGCGCATATCCCAATTACCGTTAGGAAATATGACTCCTATATATCGGTGCTTTCTAATGCTTCCATTGTGCACCTTGATGAAGCTGTTTTCATCTATGGTTACCTTGAACATGAAAATGGGACAGCTCTTGCAGGATGTGATGTTACTATTGATTGGAATAATGGGACATCGTACCCTTTTCAAGTCGTCACAAATTCAACGGGTTGGTATAACTTCACCTATATCTGTGATCCTGCTACAGATGACGAGGGTACTGTAAATGTTACAGTTTATCATTCTTCCATAGAACCATCATATAGCAATTCTAGCGCAATTCTATCACCCTCGTTAACCCTTCAGCTCTATCAATTGACATTGGATGCTGATGTCGACTCCAATAACGTACACTTGGATGAAGTAATTGTCTTCTCCGGAATACTAACACTCGATATCAGTGGTGCACCAATTGCCGGTGCAACGATACTGGTGCGTTACCAAAACAGTACAAGCACGTATGATTTCCCAAAGATTACAAACTCAACTGGAGGATTCATGTTTCAATACAATTGTACACTAAGTGATACTTTGGGCGCCGTATATGTCTGGGCTGAATATACGAGTACTGATCCTTTGTGGGACAATGCAAACTCACTAACCCGCACTGTCAATCTAGAATTGTATTCAATGACCCTCACGACTTACACGGATAATGGATCTTACTTCATTGACGAAAGCGTATTGATTTGGGGTCAACTCACATATACTGATAACTCAACGCCATTGGCCAATCAACAAATAACGATTTATTGGAATCATGGTGGTTTGACTGTTATTGGTCCCGTACTTACCAATTCTAGTGGATATTACAACTACACCTACAATCTGGTACCTGGTGTCGATTCAGTTGGATCGGTAACAGTCTGGGCAGAATTCACAACCTCTAATCCTCTTTGGGCCGATGCCGATTCACTGCCAGGAGTGTCATTTTCAGTTGACAAGTATGGTCGCAGTTTCGATATTATTGTAACACCTAATCCACATTATCTTAATGAAACGCTTTCTATCAATACTAGACTCTATTTTACTGATAATGATACGAGTATAGCCAATGAATGGGTCAGTATATGGTGGGATAATGGCGTAGATGCACCTCTTCATCTTGCAACTGCACAGACCAATCTGGGTGGCTGGGTTAATATTACCTACTCAGGAATGGATGCAGATACTATCCTAACCGGGATTGAAATCTATGCCGTTTCAGGTGAAACACTTGCAACTCAATTTGCTGAATCAACTCATGAAATACTAACGCTTCAACGCTGGCTAACTCTCATTGACAATGTGGACACTGGTGGGAGTACGAGCTTTTTCCTAACTGACACTGTTACAATTACAGGAAATCTATGGTACGATCTCGCAATTAATGTGGCATACTCTGGAGTGCAAGTTGACATCCTTGTTAATGGCGCCGTAGTTGATTCAACCATGACCCTTTCGGACGGTTCTTTCATAGGATATTGGAATATTCCTGCATCAACACCAGTTGGTAGTTATGACCTCACCATTCGATACATTTCAACTGTCAATTGGATTGCCAACTACACAACTTCACCAACCGCCGTCACAGTAGATGCAGTCAGTATCATATGGACTTTTGATACTAATCCCAGCGTCGTCTACAGAAGTGAGTGGCTTCAAATCAATGGCACTTTGGATTTAGACAATGGTAGCATATACGTTGGAGCCACCGTCCTCATTTATTGGCAGAATCCTGCAACTGCTACAACTCCAACTCTTCTAGCCACAGTCTATACAGATGGAAGTGGCTACTTCGAGTACTGGTACCACCTTTCTGAAACAGAAGATCTCGGATTCACTCAGGTTTGGGCTGAATGTTCTTCTGGAATCCCTGTTATTGCATCAAGCACCTCACCTTCAGACATAGTGGATATACAACAGATTCCTGTAACTCTAACAGGAATTGGAAGTCATGCTGTCATATACTTGGATGACACTTTTGATTTCAGCGGCACACTGACCTTCGGGAATGGTACACCGATGGTTGGATATCTTGTGGAGATTTTTTGGGACGGAACCTCTCTTGCAACACCGACGACTGGAGCTGGAGGAGCGTACTCCTACTCGTACTTTCTTAATTGGGACGAAATTCCTCGGGATATTACCTACTACGTTTCGTTTGTTCCCCCCTCTGAGGCATTTGTGAATGCGCAGACATCGGTTGGGGATCTTGAAATCCACGATCTAGTTACTTTGTCCATTGATTCCCAATCTGTTACATCTGTTATTAGAGGTGACACACTCATTGTTTCAGGAACTGTGACAAATGGTGGTGGAGCTGATGAGAATGTACCATTGGAACTCTTAGTAGAAGGCGGTCAAGTTGGGCTCTATGCCCTCTCAGACGCTTCTGGGCAATTCTCAATAGAATTCCTGATCAGGGATACAATTGACCCTGGAACTTACAATATTAGCATCGGACTCAACTCCCCCAATTATGATCCCACAGGATCATCTGGATACTGGATGATTCAGGTCAATATTGACTCTGAAGTTACTGTTATCTTTTCAGAACTCGATGATATTATGCCCAACGAGTCGTTCAATATTAGCTTCACCGTGTCTGATCAGGATGGGGATCCACATATTGGCGAATCCGTTTCAGTTTACCTGAATGATACTTTCATAGCAACTCTGGTTATCACTGATTCAGGATTAAACACGTATTCCGTTGTTATTCCTGCGGGATTATGGACCGCAGGCAGTGGAATGTTTGTTGCTGTTGTTGTATACTCCGGAAGTCAATACATTGAGGCAAGTTCAGCGGAAACTGAGGATAGTATTCATGTGTTTGATGATGCAGTCATTAACAACCTAGGTCCGAGCTATGGTGTTGTTAATCAACCAATTACACTAAGCGGTCGACTTCTTGACTCTTCTAATATTCCCATTAAGCAACGATCTCTTACACTTACATTAAATGACTCAACCACTGTTGCCCTTAGAACTGATGAAGATGGGGCATTCTCATATCAATTACCAATTCAATATTCAACTGAGGGCTTCTATACATTCAGTGCCGTCTTCATAAAGTCGGATGCTTCCGCCGTTAGAGGTACTTGGACCTTTCAAATAACTTCAGGATTACCGCCCGGTATCGACACAGCATTGTTAATTACATGGGCCGCACTTGTTGCAATTGAGGTTATTGTAGCAATGCTCATAGTGGCAAGGTATCGATATAGTGGTCGAGGTTTTGGTTTCTCGCGATTTAGAATATCTAGAAGTTCCTCGGAAATTCATGATTCATTAGTCAGGTGAAAGAAATGCAATTAGAAATACTCCAGCTAATAATGCCAATTGTTGCTCTCACAGGCGCCGTAATAGTTGTGCTCTTGTACCTCTATTTTGTCAAGGGGATGTTTCAGAGCACAAAACGAACTATATCATCTGTTGACATTCCCAGTAAGCTTCGAAACATCAAGAAGCTTGCAGACGGAGGCAAATATGATGCGGCCATAACATTGGCATTTCGAACATTCGAACAAATGTGCGGGATGAAGATTGGCTCTGAGCGGATGTCATCAGAAACTGCGCGCGAATACATTGAAAGGGTTTTGAAAATAATCCCTCTAGATGCAGAAGCAGTTGAGGATTTTGTTAAAGCCTATGAAGAGGCTCGCTTCTCGAGTCACGAGATTGCCCGAAACCGCTATGAACTATCTATCAAAGTGTTTACTGATATTTACCCTCGGATTGAGGGTGCAACTCCGATAAAAAGCATATAATAGAAATGCTGGAGAGATATAGATGGGTTGGAAAGAAGGACTGCAGATTGGTATCTTCGTTCTTGCATGGATTCCAATTACAATATTAGCTGGATCTACAGTTCTTGGAGTACCCACTGATCTATATAGCCAAACAGACTTTTCTATTTACAATACTAGTTGGAATGGATGCAGTGATTTCAGAGTTCAGATAGAACAAGATAACTTCACAGTGCAAACAATAGAATCCAGTATGAGCGTGATAAGCAGGTACAATGGAAGTGCAGTTCTTGTAATAATGGGCCCTGTAAGAGACTTTACAATAGACGCAACACTTACAATATTCTCGCACCTAATGGCTGGAGGTAGTGTGATAATTGCTGATGAC
>CAYMLT010000007.1:0-29006 GCA_964391265.1 uncultured archaeon | reverse complement strand
CGATTCCAATTGTGTTTAGTGAATTGTGGCAACCACATGACTAGATTTATTCGTAGACACTACTCGGCAAATACCAGCTGAGGTCCGAATGTTGGAGCAGACTCAATTCCGAAGTTCAAAACACGCCAAGGTCGTTGTGGATGATATTCGTCGCCTGGCAAAAGGTAAGAAAACCAGAATAGTACATGTGTGTGGAACGCATGAAGATACCATAACCAGTCATGGTCTTCGTGCACTTCTACCTGAGGAAATCACACTTATTGCTGGACCAGGTTGCCCCGTGTGTGTCTGCGCATCTCAAGATGTGGACATGGCAATTCATCTTGCAAAACAGGGACATATCATAACAACATTCGGAGATATGATTAGTGTACCATCCACTTCATCATCACTTGCAAAAGAGCGGACAAATGGAGCAGATGTGCGCATTGTATACGGTGTGAATGACGCAGTAGAAATTGCTAAGAAAAACCCGGATAGAGATGTGGTCTTTATTGGTGCGGGGTTTGAAACTACTGCGCCAACAATGGCGGTGGAGATTGCCAAGGGTGCACCACCAAATTTCTCAATATTGACCTCACTGAAAATAATCCCGCCAGCAATGGAAATTCTTGTAACTCTTGAGGGTTTTGCTGTTGATGGCTTTATCACCCCTGGTCACGTAAGTGCAATTATCGGAACTAATGCATTTAGCTCACTTGCTGAAACCAATGGAGTTCCTTGTGTCGCCGCAGGATTTGAACCATTAGATGTACTCGAAGCTACCAGAATGATCCTTCTTCAAATAGATGAGGGGAGAACAGAATCAGAGAACGAGTATACACGGGTTGTTAAACCTGAAGGCAATCTAGCGGCTCAAAAGGTGCTCGATAGAGTATTCAAGGTGGATGATGCTCCGTGGCGGGGATTGGGTGTTATACCTAAATCAGGACTCTTTCTAAGAGATGAATACTCTGCACATGATGCTAGAAAACGTTACGAATTTCCTCCTATGGAATCTATTGATATCCTGCCGGGATGCAGATGTCATGAAGTAATTCTTGGGATGATTGATCCAACTGAATGTGCATTATTTGGAAAGAGATGTACAGTAGAAAATCCGTATGGACCGTGCATGGTTGGTCATGAGGGTACCTGTCGTATTCGCCATGAAAGCGGTACTCTATGACAGTTTCCTAGGTTTGAGAACCTCTTCCTCAAGTCGTTTCAATTCGTAGGGAGTATTGGCATTTGAAAATGATTGCAAATGTTCATCAAACATCCTAAGAATTTCTGTTTGCACATACAAAACATTGGTTAGTGAGTCAAGCAAGTCCTGCATTCTTTTTTGCCCTGATTCCAAAGCATCCAGTCCTTTGTCATATGCATGTTCTGTTGAATACACCGAATGTAGGGGTTCGACGTAACCATTTGGCCAAGCGGGAACAACAGCGCCATGGCCCTCCCTAAGATCCAGAATTGTTTTTAGTAATCCCTTACTAACGAGGGGTGTGTCAACTGGTAGCAATAGTGTGTAATCACTCTCAGAGTTCTCAAAAGCTGATACCGCTCCATTCAATGCACATTTTTGGGAGTTATCAGAGTCTAGAAAGATCTCAGTATCGAACGCCAATTCACTGATGAATGCTTTCTGTGCATCATCTGAAACCACAATGATAACATGAGGAGAAAGTGCTTTTGCAATGTCAATCATATGAATAACTAAGGGTTTGCCTTTGAATAGGGCAATAGATTTTTCAGATCCAAAACGGCGAGACCCTCCTCCTGCTAGAATCGCGATTGTAGCATCATCTATGTTCATTATGCTAACCTCATGTTGTTGCAACTGATAATACCTCCGCCAGAAAACCCACTGATAATCTATTCCATATAATCAGAATATATTGCGGTAACACATTGCTGGAGCAGAACTATCCACAGGCAGATGTGGAAATTGCAGATAGTGAAAAAAACGGGGAGTCCGCTCTCAACACGAGAGGAACTGCATCATTACCCTAATGACTCGGCCTGAATCATTGAAGACAGGTTCAGATTAGCCAAATGCGATCAAAAAGCGACTCCCCCAGAAATAAACTAGAAAGTAATGAAGTCCAATAGGGAATCTTTCAGTAGACCATCACGGATCGCCTGCCTTCAACAAGCACTGAAGCATTTCCATTTAAGTTTAAGCACAGAATAACCCATTTCCAAAGAGCAATATACTTAAATATAGTTAAATTATTTGCGAGGCAATGCCACTTCTTCCTCCGGTTCCAGACAATTTCCAACCAACATACTTGGATTTGGTACTAGCTGCTATTGCTGCTGTTGTAATGCCAATCCTAGCGGGATTTCTCTTTGGTCTTACAGGGGCATTGATCCCTCTGATAATTTACTACGTAGTGTTTTGCTGGGCATTAGTGAGATGGAGGAGAGGTTCTGTTGGCTATGAGATTAATCGTGGAAACATCCGAGGACAATTCGCAGGTTATGTCAGTTCGTTCTTTGTCATAATACTGATTCTTCAATTGGTTTTAATTGGTATCGAAGGGGTATCAGCTCAGCAAGTCGCTGATTTTAATCTACTAGGATTTCTTGTTACTTTGCTAATCTGGGCTCCAGCCAATGCATTTTCAGAACAGCTCATCTGGATGTACACCTTCGACTCTTATGCTGAATTCTTCAAAGAAGGTAAAAAGAGGACTGGAATGATTGTACTAGGAGGACTACTGTACGTTATGCTCATTGGCATCATTCATGCTCTGTTTTGGGGATTATTCCTGACAACTGGAGAGTCAATATTTCCTTTTAGTGTTCTATTCATTGTAATTCAAATGGTGATATCTATCGGATACATCTTCCTTTATAGAAAGGCAAAGAGTATGTGGCCGCTTGCGCTGATACATATGATTCTGAATCTTGCCGCTGTGGCATTCAGTGGATACTCAATTCTACCATTCCTGATAGTCTTTAGCTAGCCTACTGGAAATGTCTACTGTAATGGAAACGGAAATATCAAAATCTATATCCTCGGCAGGTTTTTCATCTCACACCTCACCCGGGGGGAATGGTGAAGGAAATGACATCTCAGCAGGAGAAACAAGAGTATCTTGTTTTTGCAAGAAAGGTTTCAGTTGAAGCAGGTACAATTACTCTGAAGCACTTCGGAAAACTAACAGATGTTGAGATGAAATCAGATGACACTCCTGTGACAATTGCAGACCGGCAATCTGAAGAATATATCAGATCTGAAATTCAAGCAAAATACCCATCACATTCAATCATGGGCGAGGAATTCAAAGAGAAGCAAACAGACTCCGAATTCCGCTGGATTATTGATCCAATAGATGGAACACAATCATTCATTCGAGGAGTGCCATTCTATGCGGTTCTTTTAGCATTAGAATATCAAGGGCGTCCGATAGTGGGAGTCATTCATATTCCCCCTCTCAATGAAACAGTATCTGCCGCTAAGGGAGTAGGGTGTTACTATAATGGACGTCCTTGTCATGTTAGTAAAACCGAAGGTCTCTCTAAGGCATGGGTTCAGGTGACTGATTACGCAGATTTGAAGCGAAGGCGCCCTGAATTCACAAACCGTCTGTTGGGAAAATCATATTCATGCAGAACATGGGGAGATGCATATGGATACCTCCTCGTTGCTACAGGAAGGTCTGATGTAATGATTGACCCAATAATGGCCCTATGGGATATCGCTCCTCTAGAACCCATTATCACAGAGGCAGGAGGAGTATTCACAGACCTTGATGGTAATTCTACTGCAATGGGAGAATCATCTTTAGCAGCTAACAAGAATCTTCACAAAGAGATACTTGAGTTGCTCTAGGAGTGTGTCTGGTCACCCAATCCTGAAAGAATGCTACCTTACGCTAAACAGATATCGTAGTAGTGTTTCATTCAGAGTATGGACGGAGATGAAAAGGAAATCGTTTCACTTCAAAAGACAGAGGACTTGGAGCCGCGCGTTGCACAACTATATGCAATGCTCGAAAAGGTAAGAGAGAAACTCCACAAGAGAGTCAGTGACCTTTCTACAGAAGCGTTAGATTATACACCCAATGCGGAGAGAATTGAATCAATAGGAACTCTTTTGCTTCATATTGCAGCAGTGGAGTGGTCATGGATTTTCGAAGATTTGGGCGGCTTGGAAATGGACTATGAAAAATGGAAACATGCATTTGCTCTGAGAGAGGGGATTCCTCAGATTGAGAAGAAGAGCTTACAATTCTACCTGGAACGTCTCGAAGAAGTGCGGGAAGAAGTTCTAGAACGGATATCACTAATGACTGACAATGAATTGAATCATCTGGTTGAGCTAAATCATGCTGCTGTAAGCATTGAGTGGATTCTCTTTCACATTGTTGAGCATGAAGCAATGCACATAGGTCAAATTTCGATGCTAAAGCGTTTGATGCCAGAAGAGTATCTAGAGCCTTGACGAACATGTTGGACAATATCGAAAATCGTCATCAGACTGTTTCGGAGCATAAGCATGCGTTTCTCCACAGTGATAGCAACGTATTCTAACAACCTTTGGACGCTCCTCTTCATATAGATGACGAATAATCCTACAATTGCGGCATCTATATGCCTCCACTTTTGCGAATCCAAACCAGCTTCTTCCATGGGGGCCCATAGTTTTACCCGTACATGCGAATTGTGGGACGTGGTCTTTCCAGTAAATCCCATGGTCACTTACAATGTATCCTTTTTCCATGGGTTTTCTACATACAGGACAAATCGAGTCATTGGTTTCTGGATAATTATCGCCATCCCATGACATTTCTTCCAACTCACATAGTATTTGACCTGAAAGTAATAATGTCTTGCTACACATTCCATCAAGATTCAATAAGATTCTTACCTATCGACCAAGCTCTACCTAATGCTTCACCAAGTCTCCAGTATGTTCCAATTGGACCAGGTCGAGTGAATACAATTGGATCGAACTTCTTTGGATCCAGAGAGCCATCGGTCAGATATCTCTCTTCGGAGTAAAGATGTTTGACCTCTCCAAGCACAATGATATGATCTGGAAGCGCAATCATATCGTGAACTGTGCACTCAGCTGTAATCGGGCACTCTTTGATCATAGGCACATTCTCTAGTTTGCCATAGAATACTTCGAAGGTGTTGGATTTGTCAACATCTCGCCCTGAAACAAGACCAACATAATCGGTCTTCTCAACCAAGTCAGTTGAAGGAAAATTCATGCTAAATGAATTCGTTTGTTTGATACCCTTGAGTGTGTGATGCTTGATGTTTATAGAAGCCGCCCAAATGTTTGGACTTCTGTTCATCCGATTCACCCATACAATATTCATGAAATTGGGACGGCCATCAACAAGAGAGCCAATGATACATGTGGGCTTTGGAAAAGGCGCAAACTCAGGTTTAATCTCAATCTTTGTCATAAGCATCATCAATCACCTAGTTCTTCACCATTTTAAATTCAATATCGAAGCAATGTTTTCCTGAATAGATATAACTTGATGAATATTCACGCATCATTGATTGAGAAAGATGAGCGATGACTCTGAATGGGATTACTCAGAAATCCCAGAGAAAAAGTGGACTTGGGATTTTGTTGAGGATCACTGGATGGATTGTATTGTTAATGCAAAAGGATTGACTTACTATGGCACAGACTGGACATGTCAATCAGGTGGAGGATACTTTGGAGGTTTCCAGACCTTTGAAGAATTCTTGAAGTATGGTTCGATATGTAAGATGCCTAAGAAGGCATACAAGGAAGTAAGCAAGTATCTGAAGGAGCATAGGAAGGCGGGCGGATCTACACTTCATCTTGTATATGTTCACAAGGTCAAAGGTTTTCATTTGAAGGGCGTGTTTGTTCACCTTGATGACAAACCAATCCTTGTCAAGAATGTAAGACCCAGAGCGAAACTGTCGCTTTTCAATGGCAGTATTGGTTTTGGAGAACATATCTTTAGCTATGTCTTCGTTTTGGTATCAAAGGATGGTCAGAAGAAAGTCAGCGGTGAATCCAAGATCACCATCAAAGACGGAGTGAATCAAGCGATTCTGGAAACAACTGAGGATGAAGAGGGAATACTGCATACGAAGATTGCTGACGAACAGTAATCACAGATTCAATTCCATCGTGCGTGTTAACTCGCCAAAGCCCTTCTTCTCCCAGAAGGCAAGAGCGTTTGGATTCATGACTGCGACCCATAAGCGAATTTGAGTGATTCCATTTTCTTTCATCCAATTCAGTGCCATATCCCAGAGATGGTCCCAATACCTTGACCACGAGCTGTGGCTGTTACATAAAGGTCCTCAAGAAAACCGATAGTCCGCATCAAGAAGACTGGCGGTCTCTCCTGTATATTCGCTTTGATGTACCCAACAAGTTCTCCATCTTTGATCGCGAGTCCAATCCAAGACTTGTCTGAATCACATTGTTTAGTGAAGAAAGCTTTTCGAGTCCCATCAACATTAGGAGCGTATGCATACCTAAATCGCGAGTCTAGTTCTTCATGGTATGCACCAGATTCTTTCTGAAACTCAATAAAGATATCAACATCTTCTAGTGTTGCAGTTCGGTATTCTATGTTGCCCACGTTTATTTGCTTTCAGGGAAGATACTGCTGAGGTTATATCTAAATTCACCGACAAATCATCAGCTATGTCCCAATTTCTGGAACATCTCTACGTAGTCTTCGTCCATGCCTTTCATTTCTATCATTACATTCGATGGGATGTCATAGATTCGTATTGTCACAAAAGTTGTGGCGCCTGCGTTATGGTCTTCTTTAACCTGCAAGAATTCAGTGTGAAGCCGTCCTGTAAATAACTCAAGTCGAAGTTGATTCACAATGAAGCCACCTCGCACCTCAAGTATTCTCTTTGTTGTCAGGAAATATCGGGTTCTTCGAATTCGAATGAATGCATTCAGATAGTATAGAATGCCCACTAATACCAAAAAGGAAACACCTAGTCCAATTGACTCTCCAATAAAGATGAATGTAAACGGAATAATAAAAACGCTAGATAGAGGTAAGCATCCTCCGCACCAGAGAATCAAGAAGGGAGTCCCTGCCCTTTCACTCCATTCGACCGTTTCGTCAGTTTCTAGGCCCACTTCTGGAGGGTTGAATTCACTATCATCTGCTGCAAACATGCGAATACCTCCAGCAATTGATGACATTCAATGATTTGAATATTCTTCTAGATAGTGTGTGGACTAGACCCAACTCCCAAACTCACTTGGAATGTTCTTTTCCGAAAGTAGATTGCGAAACTTGGAAACCACTTTCATATCACCCTTGTATAACTTCTCAACAAGTGCCAACAGCACTCTATCCTTTTGGTCTGGCGAAACAACAACCCAATATTCATAATCCGAATCCCCCCAGAACTCTTCGGGAGATTTACCTATATCTTCGCCTGAAATAATAAATCGGCCATCTGTATCGATTTCTGCACTAATGAAGACGGACGTTTCACCACGTTCTTCAACTAGATCTATACGTAGCTTTGGTTCAGCCATATTTCACACGACCCAGAGATTTGTCAAGTGAAGAACTTCATGGAAGTTCTATTTACAGTCTTGCATAGATATCATGTCTTGTACTAATTCAAGGTAAATCGAGAGAGTAGACTTAGACAGAACAGAAATTTAGTCCAAGATCTAACCTTATAGTTGGATGGTGCGATGTAGACTGCTTAAGATATTGCAGAACACTGTGTTGAGAAATTAGCTTCTCTCTGTTTGGATACTTGCCAGGGTGATGAATTTTGGCGAAAATCCTTTGATTACATTGGAGCAAATGGATGAGGTCTGGGCAGACATTAGGGGATATACATCAAATATCTGGCAGGTGGCAGCACTTTGTCTTACTATGGTAACTCTAAGCATCAATGTCTTTGTGACCACACTAGGTAGCGAAATAACATTGTTCTCATATAAGCGCCTATTTGAAAAACTCAACAATCTCATCTATGGGCTTTCTGGGCCGTGGTTCAGGATTCTCATCAGGCCAACCTATGGATAATGCCCCAAAGAGTTTCCATTCCTTCTTCAAATGGCTCTTGAATATCTCAGGAGTATACCAAACATCTCCAATCCAAAGCCCACCTAAACCCAAATCATGGGTTTTTAACAATAGATTCTGTACAGCGGCCGCAACACTGTGTTCTTCAGTTATCCAGCCGAACGTACCCGCATTCCATACAACAATCAAGACTGGTGCAATTTCCATCAATCTGCACGAGGGTATAGCTGAACCCATCTCTCTTGTCCCAATCTTCTTTTCAAGGCTCTCAAGCGCGGCTCGGAACAACTTTAGAAGTTCCTTCTTGGAATCTCCAGTCAGAACAGTAAACCGCCACTGCTGGCCATTCTTAGCTGAAGGAGCCCATCGAGCCGCTTCAATTAGTTCTACTATCATTTCTTCAGGAACTTCCTTTTCCTGAAATCTACGAATGCTTCTTCGTCCTTGAATTGCATCATCCAGCTCCATTTTCATCAACTCATAAGCACATTATCCAAGAAGATGCATCAATTTGTAGATGTTTCTCAGAAAGTCCGAGTTATCAAAAAATGACGCTGAA
The DNA here is from genome assembly GCA_964391265.1 of uncultured archaeon. Classification (GTDB taxonomy): domain Archaea; phylum Asgardarchaeota; class Thorarchaeia; order Thorarchaeales; family Thorarchaeaceae; genus MP5-2226. Next base: position 20,429 of record CAYMLT010000007.1, on the reverse strand, counting down.
GTCGTTTCTTATATACAAAATGGATTTACGTCTGGTTGAGGCCCACAATGATGAGAGTCTAAACTTCATCAAAGGTAGTATATCTGGTGTGGGTTGATTTCTGATTTTGATATTCCTCATTATTGAAATAGCATAATTAGGAGGGATTCACTCTAGGCGGGTCATTTTCAAACAAGGAGTGAAAAACAATGTCATCTAGCGAACAACTAAGCTATCACGCATTCATACTAAGAATAAGAAAACTCGCCTTGAAAGCCCTTAAGGAATATGGGCTAGAAGGAGCCAATTTGAAATTTATAAACTACAGTGGCAATGGTCTTTACCAGATAACAATAACAGAAAGCATGAGCGACATCTCCTTATATCCCGGACGATACGCACTGCGACTTCATCAACCAGATTACATGAAACCTGAGTATATCACATCTGAGTTAGAATGGCTAGCAGCACTGACTGAAGCAGGAATAGATGTCCCGCGACCATTTAGAAACTTGGATGGTGAGTGGATCACATCAATTGAAGGAGAGCATAGTGTTCCAGGTAAAAGGAATTGCACTCTCATAAGCTGGACGGAGGGAAGAATACTCAACAAACGATTCCTTCCAAAACACTTCAGATCATTAGGTAGAGTCACAGGTAGAATGCATGAACAGTCTATGACGTGGAAAAAACCTAAGGGGTTCAAACGACCACATTGGGACTGGGAGGGCCTCTTTGGAGATGGATTTGATTATGGTGTTCCTGGACAAGATGCAAGAAATGCCATTCCTGAAAATCACAAAGCAACATTCAACGAGGTTCTGAAACGAGTGCGTGAAGCCAGCGAACAAATGGGGAAAGAAAGTCTACGGTCTAATTCATGCAGACCTAGGAGTAGATGACAATGTTGCATTTCGTGGAGGTGAGGCACGACCCTTCGATTTCGATGATTGTGGCTTTGGATACTGGATCTTTGATCTAGGTGTTGCTCTTGCACATTATATTGCGGACTTTAACAATTCAACACCAAAAATGCAACAGGCATTGGTTGAAGGATATAGAGAAACCAGTCCCCTCCCAGAATCGAACTTGGAGTTTCTTGACCTATTGATTGCAGCTCGTCTTGCCCAGCTTATGTTCTTCTATCAAGGAGCAGCGGTCCTATATCCTCAACATCGGGAACATGCTTCAGCACAAGTGGATAGATATGGAAGACAACTGAAGCAGAGTATCAAGAACATTCGAGGGTGAAAGAATCGAAGCATTACTAAAGATGTTCATGAATCAGGTATCAAAGAGGGCGTCATGATTCATGAAAGTCTTCTGGAAAGGCTCTGTGCCATGCAAGTCAGTGCAATGGATGCTTGAGGAGGAGCAGATTATTCTAACGGATTCCTTTGAGGATAGGCGAGAAGAGATATGGAAGTTTGTTTTATCTCAACATCCAGACTCTTATGACGGAAACCTTCTGGTCCTCAAAGCATTCAACATTGATTCCCTCAATATGAACATCATCAAGTATTCTAGAATCGTTACCCTAGAAAGGCATGGTGAACATCTAAGACCCTACGGTACAATTGGAATGCAGATTACTGTATTCTCTCCAGATAGGAAGTACATACTTGTAGGACAACGAGCTCGCAGTGTGATGTACTGCCCTAGATACTTCAGCGCGCCAGGAGGAATGCTAGAGGTTCTGAATGCTGAAGGATCTTCCGAGGAAGCCTGTCTTCGGGAATTCAACGAAGAGGTTGAACTTAATATCTTGGATGATATGATTCTTCATGCCATAACATCTGAAATCAATGGAACTGCAGGAGTTGTGTTCATCCTAACAGGGACTGCAAAAAGTGTTCAAGATATTGAGATGCTTGTGAAAGGTAATGAAGAGTGGGAAGGAAATCACTTGAAGTGGTATTCTGTTCAAGATCTAGAGACGTTCACTTATTCAAATAGTTTAGAGAGTATCCTGTTTGCAAAAGAGGAATTACTATGAAAATACTAGCAATTGAGAGAGAGCTGCCATCTGCAACTAAAGAGGCATTTGAAGCCCATGGACAAGATGAAGCAAAACGAGTGTGGGAATTGTATAGTGCCGGTTTACTCAGAGAGATGTATTTCAGAGCAGATAGAGATGAGGCAGTTCTGATACTGGAATGTGAAGACGTTAAAAAGGCAGGAGAGATTTTGGAAACGTTGCCATTTGTCCAGAAGAAACTAATCACATTCGACTTAGCTCCTCTAAGACCATATCCGGGATTTGAAAGGCTCTTCGAACAGAAATGATGAAGAGTTGAAGATTTGGCGCAATACAGTTAGATAATAAGAGATTAGAGAGAGTTGGGTCCAATAGCGAGGTTGCGCGATGATTCGGGTTGAATCCAAGAAACTTACTTCGGAAGAATGCGACGTTTTAGCAACATTGACGATAGCGGTAAGGAAAGGAACAGTACTTGAGTCAGAGAGGAGCAAAAAAGAAGTCACAACACAACTAATGAGATTCTCGGAGAATGATGGATTCCAGATATATGTGGCATATGATGAATCTGAAGATATTGTAGGATGGCTCAATACCTATGTAGGATTTCCTTTGATGACATTCATTAGTGGATTCGAACCTGTTGTTCATGAAACAGAGAGAGCAGAAGAAATAGCCCTATCACTAATCGAAGCAGCAAAAAGAAAGATTGTAGAATGCAAACGCAGCAGACTAGAAATCGAACTTGTGTTTCCGACAGATGCACATAGAGTTCTATCAGAGAAGGTTATTGCCTGGTATAGAAAAAGCGGCTTTGAGTTCGCTACTGAAGAAGTGCATATGTCAGCCAATCTTGCTGCTGTTGAATTGCTAAATCCTGATCTACCGGAGGGATACATCCTTAGGAAGTTCTCCGAGATTCCGTATGAACAGATTGAGGCACCAGGACTTCAGACATTTGAGAGTAGCAAAGATGCCCTCTTCACCTCTATGAGTCATGCCGAACAAAAAGTGACTCTTGAGCACTTCTTTGATCATGCCTCACCTTTCGTTGAAGATGCATCATTGATCCTTGAGCAAGAAGGTAGTATCATGGGTTTTATTATTACTCGAATGAACAATGAAGTGCCTGATATAGGACCAATCGGACTCGTTCCAGAAGCTAGAGGTCAGGGACTAGGCACATATTTGCTGGTTTGCGCTTTGAAGAATATAAGAGATAGTGGACATAAAAAGGTAGAACTTGACACTTCTATCACCAATCATCCTGCAAAGAAGCTTTACGAGCTATATGGATTCAGGGCTGTTTTCTACAAGCAATTTTACTACTGGTCACCATAGATTGAAAAAAGAGAGGAGAGAACCTCTTATTGAGGCTCTCATTGGTCAGATTACTATTTCCTCCTCTTCAGGATGATGATTATCACAACTATACCCAGAACGGCAGCGATGATGATTATCAATGTAGTACCATCTACAGGAAGAGCAAATGGGCCAGTGTTAGTATCCGTTGTGGAGGTTTGAGCAGGAATTTCCACATCAACACTCTCCGTTGAACTCCAATCGCTAAGAGCTCCATCATCGTCAACTGCTCTGACGCGGAAATAGTGTGTTCCGTTGTTTAGTCCAGTGATATCTTGGCTAATGGTTGTAGGCGTCCAGTTGAGAATGACGGTTGAGAAGTTACTGACTAGACTCATCTCTAGAATATAGTGGTCAATTGCTCCATCATCTGTGCTAGCGTTCCAATTCACAGTGATATCACCATCATCATCCGTGGTACCAAGGTCATTCAACTCTGGTGCAGTTGGAAGTGCATTAACTTCATAGTCAATCTGTAGAGAATCAATGACTGGACTGACGGTACCAGTAGGTGCTGCGAGTGTTGCGCGCCAACGTAGATCAGTCCCCGGGTAGTCAAATGCAATCTCGATGCCATGAAATGCTGTCATCCAGTGCGCACCGCCATCTGCAGACAATGCCCAAGTGATGTTTGAACCAGCTGAAATCTGGGAGGAATATGTAAGTGTCGCATTCTCGATGAGTTGAGTGGTCGTATCAATCTCAAGAGAGCGAGCAACATTGCTAGTTTCATATGTTGCACCAGCACTGTTGAACAGATGCAAGATTACTAGAGAGTTTCCAGCCGCTACATATGCAAAGTCACCAGCAACAGTCACGCGCAATGCGTCTATTGTTGGTGAGGTATAGGATGCAATGAGTTGCAAGTCGCTTGGATTGGATGCATTCAACAGGTGTACTCCTCCAGTTCGCTCTGCCATAAGCATGTACCGACCAACAATATCTATACCGTATGTCACATTGTTAAGGGGGTTATAGTAATCCAACGGGCCTGGAATGATATGTGGATCTGTCACATTGTAGAGATAGCCTCCACTTGAACCATCAGCCAAGAACGCATAGTCACCTTCAACTCTCACATCACTCAGGGATACGAGAGTCCGAGTGTCTGTTATAACAAGATTATGCAGGTCGGTGGCATCATAGACATAGAAACCGTGGGTGGATCCTGTGCCTACCGTATAGATGAAGTGGCCCTGTATATCAACTGCCGTGTAGTTGTCAATATCATGCATAACGTCAATATTTGGTCCCATGCTTGTAGGGTCCGATATATTCAGCAAGTACATACCAAGGGTGCCGTCGGCGATGACTGCAAGATCACCAGCGACACATACATCGTATCCGTATGAAAAGATCACTCGATTCAAGTACTTAATAGCGGATGGATCTGATACATCAAATGAGAGAAGTCCAGCTAAGCTACCACCCACTGATGTGACATAGACGTGATATCCTTGGACATCAACTGAAACGTAGTTTACGGAATTTGAATGATTGTACTTGTCAAGAAGAACCGGATTCGTAGGATTACTTACATCAATTGTAAGAAGACCATCTACACCAGCAGCAACGTAGGCCAAGTCGCCTTGAACAACCACATCCTTGGCATCATACTCATCGTATATGCCCACTTGGGGAATTGATGCGACCGTACTGACTTTGTAGCTATATACACCATCATCAGTACTCACAAGTAGATTTTCACCATACATGTCAACATCCCAAGTATATGGTAGATCAATCCTGTCAACGTAGACGGGGTTTTCTGGATCCGCAACGTCCAGAATGACGACTCCATTGTCGCCATCTGCAACAAACAGGGTATCGCCTTGTTTTGCCAATCTTTGGGCGTAACCATCGGTATCATAGGAACCCGTAATAGAGGAAGCAGTGAAATCTTGAATGTCAACAATCCGAGCTCCATCTACTCCATCTGCTAGATAGGCATATCCTCCGTCTACCAACACGTCAGTCGTATTTCCTGTTGTTGTATCAACCTGCTTGATTAGTTGGATATTATAGGGGTTGGTAAGATTCTCGATGAACATACCCCAAGAGTCATCAGCCACAAAAGCAATCTGATCTCTCACTTCCACTCCAAGAACTTTGCTGAAAATATAGGCATTTTCTATCTTTATCGGATTACTTGGATCTTCAATATCAAAGGTCAGTAATCCCTTACCAGAGGAAGACCCATAGAGTCCAACATATAGGAATTTGCCTTCGAATTCAAGCGACGTGACATTTCCGTCAAGGTTTACTTGACTTACCGGGAAGGGGATATTAGTAGGGTCACTAACATTATACAAACCCACCCACCCATTATCAGTTCCAACAGCAACGATATCACCATCAACTGCACAGGATCCAATTAGAGTGGAGCTACCTCTATCATCTGTCATCAAGATGTTATTGGGATCACTGATATCAAGAATCCTGAGTGAGCCAGTTGCTGTGCTCGTATTGTGTGCTGTAACATATGCCTTGCGCCCCTGAACGTCAAGGGATTTGACGGGACCTGCAGTTATCTCATAATAGTCCAGTAACTCAATACTGTAGTCCCGTTGTAGGGCAACACTTCCACCACCCCATCCACGAGCGGTAGTTTCCCCATCATCCCGATAGGTTGTCGTTGTAAAATCCTCACTATATGTTTCAGACAAAAGAAATGACTCATTCTGTGCCTGAGAATCACTAATCGTATTTACACTCATAGACCCGCTCACAACCATCAGTTGCAGACCGAGTATTAGCATTATGAATAATGCCTGCGTTCCATTTTTTGGCATGCTTTTCACATCCTCAGATAAAAGGTCTGTTTGTAGTAAGTGTGACGCTATTTTAATGTACGCTCTATTTCAAAAAGCATTGATGGGCTATGCTGTGTGTGAAGCAAAAAGGACGTAGATAGTGATTTGCAAAATTCTATGGAGGAGTCAAGTCAAGAGGGATATTTGCAGCAATAGTTCTCAACAGGTCCTTGGTTCGCTTATCGTCATTCCTACAGTTCTCCCAGATCTCCTGCGTGAACAATAGATTCTCATTGTCTTTTATCGAAAAGGTGAGCAAAGTAGTACCAGGCAGTGCTCTATCTGTACAATTCTCCAAGTCCCATATCTTCATCTTGACTAGCTCTTGTATGAAGGTTGACAACCGTTCACTAGAGAACTCCAATATTTGGACCTTGGCTACTCTTTTCTCTTCGGTATCATCGACTGGGGTTCCTTTCGGCACTTTCCAATGCTCTATCTTATTGGAGGTCAAAATGATTCTAAGTCGTGCATCAGATGCCATATGTCCAGATTGAAAATCGAATGACACATCCGTTATCTCGGATTTTCCCTTCAACAGATCCTTCAAATAATTCTTCAATTCTTTCTTTGTATACGCCACACGCCTCAACCTCAACATATTCGAGTTCGCTAGTATTCAACAAGAAATGTGGCGTAATAAGGTATGTGACAACAATTTTATGAGGAAATATAATTTATCCGATGCGGGGTGGTCGAATTGCAGATTTCATTTGTAGTACTAATGATGCGCCTTTGTTGTCGATGAATACTATATCAGATGCATAGAAGAGGATGATTGTTTCTTCACTCTCATGAATGGTAAACCTTCCATAGTATTCTTTCCATTTTTGAATTTTCGATATTTCGCATAGAACTTGACCGAATGATTCGATTCTAACTCCCTTCTCCTCGGCTTTTGCCTTTGCTATAGATGTTTTCAGAGCCTCCCATTGTGGATATGAAACCATACACTCACCAGGCCTCTATTCTCGTGAAAGATAATGAGGTTATCTCTAGAAATGGGAGGGAAATCGAAGGAGAGGAACTGGAGCATGGGGTAGAAAATTAAGGTGGGTTCATTCTATAGAATACCTGTTGGGGAGTGGATAATGGGGCTCCATCTGAAATATGCAAGAAGAGATGGTTCAGAACACAAGTATGAAATAAAATCCCTTGACACTGAGATATTTCTGGAATACTTGGGCATTACAGAGATCTCCTTGGACCCCCTCCGGTCCATGAAACGATTGAGGAAACTGTCTCTACAGGACAATCATATAGAAACATTGAATCTCACTCCTCTTAGTTCTTGTACGTCTCTGAGAGAAATTTCCATAGGTGGAAACCAACTTGAGAGAGTTGACCTAACGCCATTGCGGGATTTGAGGAATCTCTCTGTTCTTCGTCTGAATGAGAATAACCTTCAGAATGTTAATCTGATTCCGTTAAGTTCGTGTAAAAGGCTAAAATACCTCAATCTGGCAAAAAACCAAATCAATTCCCAAAATCTAACACCTCTTTCTAGTACTCGGGATTTACGTTTGTTGATGGATAAAGATACCAAAACCTCAACACTTCTGAGTGAACAGACCATGAGCCTATCCTTTTTCAAATCGTTGAAAAAAAACGTGACCAACTTTGATGATCTGCATCCAATCGAAGATATGCAGTTGATTGTTGATATCTATCCAACCATAAAGAAACACGAACCACTTTGGAAAAGCTATCATCTGTTTTACAATGCCATGATGGCGTTAAACTTGGAATGGTTGGGTCTACCTGATTTGAAGGCAGGAAAAATGATGAAGGAGATATCTAGCTGGCACAGGTCCATAGATAAGACCGAACATTTACGGGAATCTATCATTTCGCAAGTATGCAAAAAAATCGATAAGAACATCATTCCACTTCTGCTTGATACAAAGAGAATAATGCCAGATGCAGAACTTGCCAAAAGACTACCAATAATCATTGAACAACGAAACAAGGAGATAGAGAATCTCAATATTCATGTATCAAACGATTTTGTGGACCTAAAACCAATGTGGCTCACAACATATGGGCAGGAAGTATTAGCAGCATTATCTCTTGGCACTGAATGCGGACTTGATGATTTTGAAAAGGTAAAGAATGCATTTTCGAATTTGGGTTTTCAATTGAGAATATCTAGTGGACCTAATCCTAGTAACCCTTCTATCATATCGAAACCATTGCAGGACTACATTTGGAAATTTGTTGAGTATACTACAATATCAAAAATTCCCAAAGATTTTGTGAGCAATTAGAGGAAATATAGATACAGAGCGACCGTCCACTAAATGATAAGAAAAATATCTACGTTCTAGATTGTTGACCGGGGAATCCAGACACAGAACTCAACTCCCTCTTCAGGAGAATCGGGAATTCTATCACATGCTTCAATGACACCACCATATTTGAGAATAACTTGGGAAGCAAAATGAAGTCCAACACCTGCATGACGATGAGTAGTACTGAATAGATTCTTCTTTGCGATATCTGAAATTCCTGAACCATTGTCACCGATTCTGATCATGTATCCATTTTTCTCCTCAGAGAGCGATACCCAGACAGTTTTGTCCCGGCTCTGATTGTGTTCAAAGGCATTCTCAAGAATTATTTCTAGGAGTTCTTCGAGGTACTTGTCTGCTCGAACTACTGCATCAGAAACCTGAATGCTACCAACAACTTCCAGGGGATCATGAGAATCCACAAATGAAAGTATCATCTTTTTCAGTACTTGATCAAGAGGGCGGTCGAAAAGTGGAAAGGATTCGAGTTCTTCGATTTTCTCTGTCACAGCTATAATTCGGGCACACTTGGCAGTAGACTCTGCGATATTATTCGCCAAGTCCTCAACCTCAGCGTCGTTAGCCAATAGTGTGATGAGTTCCGAGGTCCCCATAATTACTTGAAGTTGATTCGCAATATCATGGGAGATTAGGTCCAAGTATAACATCGTCCTTTTTGCAAACGATCGTAGTTCCCTTTCTGCAGTCTTAGTTTCTGCGATGTTTCTGATTATGCAGATGAATCCCTTAGGCTCCCCAGAAGTATCATATAGCACGGAACAGTTTGTTTGCGCTGGAAATGTAGAGCCATCTTTTCGCTTCATCCGGAATTCTCTAGGCATATCAGTATACGCTTGCAGTTCTCCTTTTAGAGCAATAACCGTGGCATCATGTTCATCAGGACTGATGAAATCAAAAATATTCTGGCCAACTAGCCCTTTTTCATTCTGACATCCAAATAGAGATACAGCTCGTTGATTCACAAAACCGATCCGTCCTTCGAGACTGAAAGCACCGACTGCATCCAGTGAAGTTTTAGCCAATCCTAGAAATAGCTCTTCATAATCCAATTCAGTCCTAAATGAATCTCTGAATGGTAAAGCTGTTCTTGGCAACGCCTGGTCCCCTTTATGTTGAAACACCCGGTTCCAGAAACACGCACTTATAAGGTTTGTTTTAGCAAACCTTATTTTCTATAATGGCCTATATAAGCAAACCATTATAGTCGGCTCCGGTTTGTTGCAACAAACTTTAATACGACGTTGAATCCCTTGAGGATATGGTCCAGAGGCTATGGTAATGGATTTAGTCATAACAGACAGCTTGATTGGCATTGAACAGACTCCAGAAGGCGAAATACCTACACAAGAAAAGGAATTTGTGCATGAAAAGGAACGCATTCCGGTTTTGCAGGATTCTGTCAGATTACAAATTCTCCAAATTCTAAAGGAGGGCATCGATGATACTCTAACGGAGGAACAGGTGAATAAAGAAACAGGAGAGAGAATAATCCGTCAGCGGATTGTAAGGCGGCACGCTCTCTCGGTAAACGATCTCATTAGCGCTTCAAAAAGATACGAACCTCAGCAGCATTTGACCAAGAATCAACTCTATCACCATCTTCCCAAACTAGTTGAAGCTAACTTCATCGTCAAATGTGGAGTTATTACAAGGGGCAAGAGAACAACGGACTACTATCGCAGGACCGCGAACAATTTTGTGACGTTTGGAATGCACTATGGTTTCGATGGATTTCGAAAGGCACTCAAAAAAGAAACCAAGGATGCATTCTCCTCCTTCAATCTCAATCTGTCAAAAGAAAGTGAAAAGGAACTTCTTGACCTGATGGCGGAAAATGAGCTTCTACGGATTAAGGGTATGGAGGTAGTCGAAAGATTGGTAAAGTCCGATGTCACAGATTCGAAGCAAATCGAGCTATTTGATTGGTTCCTGTGGTTGCACGCCACTGGAAATCCAGAATTCCTTCAGATGCTTGAGAGAATGCGAGAAATCGTTTTCAACAATTCCCATTTTTAGATTGCCGTTAATTTAACGAAAGGAGAGATATGAAGGAGGGGAAGAATCCCGCTCCTTCGGAAATCACATATGTTTGAATCTAAACAATGTCCAATTCAAGATAATTGATAGTACTAGCCATCCAAATGTAGCATACATCATCATGAATTTGATAGATGCAAATAGTGAGTGCGCTACTGCAAGCCAGCTTGGAAATCCCGTCGGATTCGCAAGCATCAAGAAGAGATGTGCATTTTCTATGCTATCAAATATTGCAGCTGATACTCCAATCCATGTGAACGCAAATCCAATTTTCTTGGGAATACCTCCAGTGGCATAGTTTCGTGACAGGTATCTAGTACTATGATAGAAACCAATCCCATATGCTAAGATGAAAGCATAGTCCAATAAGTTTCCAAGTGCGAATAATGCCATACCTTCTTGACTCATCAGTGAAAAGTAGTATTTGATAATCTCTGCATTAAAACCTAGTTGGGTATCATCAATAGTTCCAGCATATCCAGATGCATCTAACACCATGATGACCAGTGGCATTAAACAGATTATCATAATTAGACTAAGAAGTATGTATTTCTTTGTCGAAGCCCATTCTACATTTGAATCGTCAGAGGTCTCTTGGACGGTTACAGTTATCATTTTGAACCCTCCTCAACTTTCTCAGAGAGGCAATCAATTGTGAACGGTTTTCCATGTCAGGGGTAGATCATTCGAACTCCAAGATTCATCACTTTCACAATGCTGGTTTCATACTCATCTGAATTGGACAGCAGATTGTTTTTCTCAGGAGAAGTTGTATTCACGAAAAGATCTCCGCAAAAAAGATCTCCTGCCTTAGTCAGTATTCCAATAGATTCCTTGGAATGACCAGGAATGAGAATGATTTTTGCATCCATTCCTAAATCAGAAATATCTTGCATATCTTCAAGATAGATGTCTGGAATGAACCAATCCTCTTTCCTCAACTTCATGCCCAGAGCAAAAATCATCAATCTTCCAAAGACCTTGGTAATGGTTCTATTTTCTCTATTCCAGAAGAAATCACCCTGTTCCACCATTCCCACATCAGCATAATGCATGGCTACACTACAACCATACTTGTTTCGGAAATAGGAACAGTTACCCGTGTGATCGAAATCGCCATGAGTTAGTAGGATCAGCTTAAGAGTTCCTGGCACGCAGCCCGAGTTGATTAGAAATCTTTCAATGTCTTCGCGATATTTTGTGAAGCCTGTGTCTATTAGAAGAAACCCATCGTCCTCTTTGACTAGATAACAATTAGTCTGATTCTGCTCGATCCTTGTTATAGTATAGGGAATATCAGACTCATTGGACATTATCAGCAACCTGTTGTTCTGTTTCATTTTATCACCTTATAATATTAGTGAATGTTTATTCAGTTATACAATAATGAATGAGCGTTCATTTATAATTCCTTTGTTGAGTGCTGGATTTATATTAGTGAATAATCATTCATTATTTCAAGATGAGAACTAGAGATCAAGCCAAATACGATGCAATTGTGAATGCGTCAATAAGACTGGTGAATGAACTAGGGTTTGATGGGATTTCAATTTCCAAGATAGCAAAGCAAGCGAAAGTATCGCCTGCTACAATCTACATCTACTTCAAGAATAAAGAGGATTTCTTTACGAAGCTGTACATTGACATTCGGAACCAGATGAGTCAAGGAGCTTTAGCAAATCTACAGGAAGATATGTCTGTTGAAGATGCTTTCAAATCATCGTGGCATGACATGTTTCTCTTTAATCTTGGGCATCCTGATATCATCCAATATCGAGAGCGGTTTGAACAGACTGCAATGATGAATAATATCAAAGCACAAGATTTCGAGCATTATCGTTTTACACTCGAACTTCTCCAACGCGGCATAAAGGAGAAGGTCATCAAGGATTTACCAGTCCCACTCCTAACTTCCTTTGCTTTTGTACCGGCTATAACCTTACTCAGGTTTCATTTTGACGGTGTGCTCAACATGGATGAAGGGACGATCAATCAAGCATGCGAAATTGCATGGGAATCAATTCGAAGGTGATTAGATATGCTGATGCATTCTTCTCATCAGCTCGTTGAAACCACATTTCTCCCAGAATTTAATTCCAGGATCATTCTTGGATGCAACAGATAATTGGACTGTGCTAACTCCGTGTTCATTGAACCAAACCTTCGCAAGATCAACCAGATGTCGTCCAATTCCTAGTTTTCGGAATTCCTTGATAACGTAGAGCCCATCTATGAAACCTATGAATGATTTTTCGAAAACTGGTGTGGTTTTTTGTAGTTTAGCACAAATGTATCCAACTGCTTGTTCACCTACAAAAGCAATGTAGAAAATCGCATCCTCTGATGCCAGTTGCTCAATGTAATAATCTCGGACCTTTAAGGAAGCATCTTGAACCATTGACAGACGTGCATCTAATGTTTCGTGGAATATTCGCGATTCATTCCACATCTCTACAATTGTATCGATATCGTTTTCATCTGCAACTCGATACTCAGGTTTGATAGACGTCAGTTTTTACACCCAATGAATAGAATCCAGAATTGATTCATGAATGTGTTGATTGCGAAGGAGAGGCGAACCCCTCCTTCGGAAACTAGGTACTGTACGTTTAGATGCAACGGTGAATAACTTCGGGGCCTTGCTCCTCGAACTCCTTGCGAGATGCCCACATCTTTGAAACATAACTCTGAGTAATCATAGTTCGGGAGGGTAATCTGTTCTCTGAAGAGAATTATAAGCAAACATGAGTACCTACTAAGTGAGGCTTGAGATGTGGAAAATCATCTGATTGTAGTAAATCCAGATATTATGTTAGGAAAGCCAGTCATCGTTGGCACTCGAATCACAGTGGAGCTTATTCTGGAGAAGATGGCGGCTGGCGAAACCACTGATCAGATTCTGGAGGAATATCCACAACTAACCCGAGAGCAAATAATGACGGTTCTATCAAAGGCATCTCAGAAACGACCTCAAGAAAATCAAAAGTGAAGAACAAAGGAAAGAAACTGATTCCTTACAGAGGAGGATACGAATTGGATTTAAAGACTGTCATCTCAAAGATCAATGGTTTCATTCAAGACCAAGATGACATCATCGCCGCTTATGTCTTCGGATCACTGGCAGGTGGGACCGAGAATGCAATGAGCGATATCGATATTGCTCTCCTAATGAAAGACACAGGGGATATTGTATCCCGTATTAAAGAACTCACATCGTCAATCGCAGATATTCTTGAAACTTCAACCCTTGATTTGGTAAGTCTTAGAGATTCGGATCTTGCCCTTAGATACAATGTGATTCGCGGTGGACTCCTTTTCTTCGAGAGAAATTCCGCGATAAGGATTGCATTTGAAAGCAAAACGACAAGCGAATATCTGGATATGCTCCCGATGTGGAGAGCATATGATGAGCAGATGAAGATACGGTTAGAGGGGCATGTTTCTGGTGATTGATACAAACACTATAGCTTCACGACTCTCAACTATCGAACAGTGCAAGAAAATCATTGACAGATCAAGAGCGAAAGGATTGCAGCACTACCTCAAAGACCAAGACACCAGACTATTGACTGAAAGGGCACTACATTTAGCGATTGAGGCCAGCTTTGATGTTGCAAACCACATTATTGCTTCTCGGGGTTATCGTAGACCTTCAACTTACGCTGATATCTTCAAAATCCTAGGTGAAGAACAAGTTATCTCTGATGATCTAACCGAACGATTGGTTAAAATGGCAAGGTTCCGTCACAGACTGGTTCACCTCTACACTACACTTGATAATGAGATTGTATTTAGTATCCTTGAGAAGGAGATTTCAGATATTCTTGAGTTTGCATCAATTGTTTCAAAGATGCTATGATGGTTCATTGTGCATCAGAAACTTTGTTTCGCTGGATAAACAAAAGGAGAGATATCGAAGGAGGGGAACGCTCCCACTCCTTCGGAAACTAGGTCTGTACGTCTAAATACAGCGGTGTATGACTTCGGGGCCTTGTTCCTCGAACTCCTTGCGAGATACCCACCCTATCGGGTAGGAACAGAGTGAAGAAGGAGCAGTGCTAGAGAAAGAACAGGTCGAATCCTAGATGGATCTCAGCGTCGTAGGACCGGTTCACGATGTCGAAGATGCAACCCGGACCTGTAATGGCTTATAACCGCTCGATAAGACAATGACATGAGCGACATGTTACTTGCAAGGAACCAGATTGCAATCACGCTCGGATTCTTCGGATGCCTTGTCATCCTCTCGGACCTCGTAGCATACACTGGAATGACACTGTTCTCCGTTGGGGGTATATTCCTCATTGCCCTTGGCTCTACTGTATCTGGGTCAATGATGACGATATCATTATTACCCCTGCAGATCATCCTCGGCACGGGGAGTGACCCATGCTACAAATCACACCGAACATAACATTCATCGGTCTCATGACCATCTTTTTCATCATGGGCACCGTTGCGACCATCGGGATTATCTATGAGTTCTTCAAGAAGAGGGGCATGCGCATGTCCACCTCGACCTCATCAGGGACGGCGCGCGGCATACCACAATACACGGATTGTGCCTATTGTGGGCATCGCAACTTCAAGTATAAGACCACCTGTGAGAAGTGTGGTGGGGACATCTAGAAGAAACCCGATAGGTCACTCTACATTATGGACGAAAGAATCAATTTCCTATCAAAGCTGTAGGTTCAGAATGGTATATCTTCCTGTTCATTCTTATGTCGCCTATCGGCAGCATGCTTGTTTACTTCATTGATGATATAGTTGTTTTTCTCCTAATCGTACCCATTGAGATTGTTCTTGCGATACTAGTTCTTAGAGGACCCCTTCGCTGGTACAATTCTCCTGATTGAAAGTATCTTGAAACAATATTAACGGATTCAGAAATATGATGGGAGATTGAGGTTATAACAGAGAGGAAATTAGAAGAAAAATGAGAGATACGAAGGAGAGGCGAACCCCTCCTTCGGAAACTAGGTACTGTACGACTAGATACAGCGGTGTATGACTTCGGGGCCTTGTTCCTCGAACTCCTTCCTGGAGACCCACATCTTCTGGAACGTCTTCAGCGAAGCAAGAATGCTTCCGCCGATCCAGACAGAGTATTGTCTCTCGGGTGGAGCGATGATGCGAACCTCGACGTTCTCTGGGACAAGCTCGGTAATCTCCTTGTGGAGTCTTTCCTTGAGTCCAGGGAACATAGTTGAACCGCCTGATAGTACAATGTTGGCGTACAGGTCACGTCGCAAGTCGACGTCGCAGTCCTTGATTGATTGAACGATGTGCTCATCAAGTGGGATTGTGTCAAGACCAATTGCGCTTGGGTTGAAGAATAGCTCAGGTGCTTGGAAGCGTTCTGCACCAACAGTGACTACTTCACCGTCTGGTAGCATGTAGGGCTTGTCAACACCAGCCTTGTCTGCAACAGTCCTCTCTCTCTCAGGATCGAGAGCAACGTAGCAGAGCTTCTCCTTTACATCACGGACAATCTCCTTCTCTGCACCGCTCACGAATGAGTAGCCTCTCTGTCTGAGAAGTCTGCGCAGATACTCGGTGATGTCACGACCTGCAAGGTCAATTCTTTTGATGGCGTGGTTGATTGAGAATCCTTCGTAGACGGGTACAATGTGAGTAACACCGTCACCGGAGTCAATAACCAAACCAGTTGTTCTACCGGATGCGTACAATGAAAGAACGGCCTGTGTTGCAACATATACGGCGGGTACGCCGAAGTTGTCAAACATTACAGATGCCATTCGCTCTCTGTTCTCTCTGGGGTTGAAAGGTGCTTCAGTGAGCAACACCGGGTTCTCACTTGGGTCGATCTTCAAGTCGTTATAGAATGTGTAACTCCATATCTTCTCGATTGCGTCCCAGTCCTCAACAACACCGTGTGTTATTGGGTATACCAGGCGTAGTACACCACGGAGGTTTATTGCCTCTTCGCCAATGTAGTAGTCACGGGTGTAATGGTCAACGTCGGTCATAATTGATTCGTATCGTGGATAACCAATCAATGTGGGCCACACGCTGCGCGGCTGATCTTCGCCGGCATAACCATTCTTGCTAAGACCAGTACCATTGTCGATGACTACTGGTTTAGCTCCTAGGAACTCATCTTCTGCCATTTTAGTTCGGTCCTCTTATGTATTAATACAGAGAGTGTGAGAAAAAGTGAATCTTCCAACTCTATGCTAGCATTATGTCCTGATAGTTGCTATTTAAGCCTTTATCGGATTTCTCTCTTTCAATCAAACAAATATAAAATATATGTATGTTATGTTGTTGATGAGCATACTTGGCTGTATGTGCCGAAATAAGCGTTTTAGAGCCATTTTAGTGATTTCTGGAAGGTTTTACTTGTTCGCGAGAGGGGGAATTCAAGTCGTAAATCGTGGTTGAATTAGACGTCTACAACACATATATATGCTGTATATGTATCTGAAACATGATTGTGATGTTGTACCAGACTGCTGACGAATTAATCAAACATGAAGTTGAAAGCGTACGGGCACGTAGGATTATCCTTGACCAACTGGAGGGCGGACCAAAAACTGGAACGGAACTACGGGAGAGTATCAGGAAGGACATGGCGTTCACTCTGATAGACCTGAAAGGTAAGAAGACCGCGAAAGAGAAGAAGGTGATAGTCACAGATCCCAAGTTGTATCATAACACGGGACATCTAGAGAAATTAGGAATTATCAGGAGTAGAAGAGAGTCCAGAGAGAGAATCTTTGAGATATGTCTTCGTGCATATCACCCTGTAAGAAGGGCGCTCAAAGAGGTGGGGCTTAAGGAAGTTGATAGACCCCTAGCCTATGTCGCCTCAGTCAGACAACCTGATGACCAGAGACCCTTTGCCATCTGGCTAAGAAGAAGCAAGCAGTTCAAACCAAAACAGCTACTGCTCTTCACAGAAACCCGTGTATGGAAACGTCAGACCTTGAGAAGCTTGGATAGATTCATGACTGGTGACTCGAGGGGGCACATGGATACGGAAACTTCTTGGTTTGATATTCCAATTGAGATTACTGGCGAGTCAGAGAACCTACAATATGGCAACCTCGAGGCGGTATATGGTTTCATCAGAAACGAGGTGGTCAAGTCCATACCAACACATGAGGTGGTAGTAGACCTTTCAATGGGCACGCCTCTAACAATCCTTGCACTGATTAGATTGGCACAGGAGTATTCTCTACGTGCAATTCATGTGGGAAACTATGAAGACGAACGGACAAAGATTCTGCAGTTTTATCCAAGGGAGGAGAACAATGACGCTTGGTGATTCAGTACTGGAATGGTACCAAATCGATATCAAGAAACATCTTCACTTGTTGTTGCAGAGAGTTCGGCAAGACTTGGTTACAATACAGGCAAACAAGACACGTACAATTAGCAAGTTGAAAAAATGGATGAGACAACTAGAGTACATCATAGAGAGGGTATATGATATAGAAAAGAATCTCATACCAAAGATTGAGAGCATCTTTGGAGTTTCATTCTACGAACAAGAGCTATTTACGATATCTCTCTTCCAGCCTAGCACTAAGAATGTCTTTCTGGAACTCCGTACACATTACTGTAAGGACAAGGATATCACAATTGATTGTAATGCTATGCCGGAGTTGGCTTCCCTCGGTGATGTTAGCGAGATGCTTGCTCTACTGGGAGATGCTGCAATAGATATGGCGGTCCTTCATTTAGTGTGGAAACCAAAAGCGTCTGATGTAGGCACACTATCCCAGGATAGAGCTGATGTAGTTAGCAACGAACATCTCTCCAAGAAATGCGATGAATGGGAGCTCTATGAAAATCGAATCCATTTTGACCCACCCACCCCATCAAAATCTGAGATGGAACATGATAAGGGTACACTCGTTGAAGCACTATATGGCGTGGTATATGTTGAATTGGGCTTTGATAGGGTTAGAGAATTGATTGCTCATCTGCTCTAGAACTCTTCAAAATCAATCTCATCGTCGCGATGGGACTTCGGCTCTTCAGATGGAAATAGTCTGTCGAATCGCTTTCGAACTTGTTCCGCATTGCCAGGATCAGAGTATACTCTAATAGAGGGGATGGTGCGCTTCTGTTGACTTAGCACATTTCTTAATGGGCGTCCCTCTTCGGTTTGGTTTAATCGCACAAGATCGAACCCATTTTCACCGCCTATCAGAATGGGTATCTGACTAAGAAATTCCTCACCAAGAACGGGATTGACAACATCAATGATGACCCTCCCGGGTTCGTCGAGTACTTGCAGCTCCGTTTCGACCAAGGCTTCTATATCCTCAATTAAATGCAGAATGCGGTCTTGTAAGGATATATCAAACGATGAGATTGGTTTCGAGAACACTACTTTGAACAGCCGCCTGTATCGAATACGGGACGCATACTCTTTCACAAAGGGAATCTCGGAGGTCTCCAGCCATCTATAGAGGTCTCCATCGGTCATACGGGTGAAGAGACCAATACACTCGTTCTTTGTGAGATTCTCTTCCTTCATTCTGAAATACGTAGCTTTTGATGTGAGAGCTTCAGCTACTCGTACAGCATGATGAAGATATAGATCGGCAAACATCCAACTTCTACTCAGAATCAGTGCCTCAAGAGAATGGACAGCTTTCAGCATGAAGGCTCGGTGATAGTGTCCGTCCGAGTCATGGACAACTCTATTTGTTAAAAGAACTCTTTCAGCAGGAAATATCCCCAGTTCAACACCACTGAAGTGAGCATCGCGAATCAAATAATCAGTCTTATCTATATCAAGCGGACTATCTATGAATTCTGATAGTAGGCACATTACTGGGTCATTAGACCTACGCTTTATGATATCAACCACGGCACTAGGCTCTATCCCATTGTCATTGAGTGTGTCTGCGAGACCACTATGAAGAATGAGGAACATCCCCAAGTCGGTATGAGATAACCCTACCCAGTTCTCCAAAGCAAATTCTATAGTATGAGAAGTAGGAGGATGTCCAACATCATGAAGAAGTGCGGCTGCCCGAAAGAGCTTCTGATGATAGTCATCAAGCAGCTGTGAGAGAGGGACAAAACAGGGATTGTTCATTTCTTCGCAGTAGTTCACAACACGAATGCATTTTTGAGCAAGGAAATTGGTTCCAAGGCAATGTTGAAATCGAGTGTGAGTTGCTCCGGGATAGACGATATGAGCTGGACCAAGTTGTCGCACATATCTGAGACGAAGCATCTCCCATGTTGATATCACATCAAGTTCCCAAGGTTCGAACAGTATTGCTCCATGAACGGGATCCTGGATTGCTTTCTGACGAGTATGTTTTTCACCCATTGAAAGAATTCTATTGTGTTCATCCACTAAGGCAGCGATGTGTTTCCAAGCAGGTCCTTTTGTGGCAATAGCAGGACTAACCTGATCTTCACGCATACCTGTAAGACGAATCAAATTTACAACTTCAATATCGGATTCAGAAAGCAATTATCACTTCACCATTTGCACTGATAGAGGAATTCCCTATTAATGGTGCGATGGGCTACAACCTAAGTCTGCCGACTCATCTTTACTTTCTCTCTGGCTTTGTTGTACTCGAGAAGGTTGTCAGTTTGCATTGCACGACAATATTCGTCCGGTTTGCAATGGCCCCATTTGCTCATACTTCCGCATCGTGGAGGAGCCCGTGCCTTATAGAAAGGTGGTGAAACAAGATTCGCTTTCTTTAGAAAATTCACGACTGCCTTAATGCTTTTATTTTTGTAAGAGATTCTGATACAAGGAGGGGCGCGTGAAACAGTATTCCATTTGATGACATCGAACAGTTTGTACCAAAGCAAACACTGTTTTGCCATATACAGGTCATCACACTTTTTGCATTGTCCACTCTCGATGGACACAGCACAGAAATCATCTCTGGTTTCAAGATTGAGTCCGGAATGTCTTAAGAGATGGAACCTTACCTC
>CAYMLT010000006.1:0-30216 GCA_964391265.1 uncultured archaeon | reverse complement strand
CCTCGTTAGATAGTACCTCGACAACCTTCTTTCGCCCTGCCTTGCAATATACTTCCTTCCCATTATAGCGAATACTGTTACGCCGACAGAGTGCCTTGATCCGGTTCTTCACCTGTGTAATTGCTCTTTCAAGACTGCGGTCATAACACGTGAGACTGCGAAGCGTGCGATACGGCTCGTCGGGAATGTACACAGGCCTGAGTGCACCGACCCTGGCGAGTGTCACGAGCCTGCGAGCGTCGCGCTCGTCGCTTGCGTCTTCAGCCCTCGCAATCAGCGCATTTCGCGTTGGATCGCATGAGATGATTTCGTCAGCCACGTCTTTGAGGCTATCGTAGATCATGCCTGAGAAAAGGACCCGTCCCTCACCATATCACTTTTCACCCGCCCTTCACACACTCGCATGCCGGAAGAACTCCTCGACATCATCGAGGCTAAGGGCAAAGATATCACCAAGGCACTGGCGGTGCTGAGAAGTGGGAGAAAGAAAGGGGCAAAGGCCCCTGGTCGTGTTATCTTCCTTTCAGAATGACAATCACTACAATGACAACTACTATACCAGCTCCGATAAGCATCAGAGTAGTATTGTCGATTGGAAGTCCTAACACACCAACGCCACGAGTGATTTCTACATCACTACTTATTGATGTGGTTGTATTGAAATCGTACGTAACTCTCATAGAGTTCATTGCGCCATCTGCCTTAGAGCATATGAAGCTAGTATAGGTAGAACCATCAGAGTGCTCTTGAGTCCATGAAGCACCCCACGCAGATGAAGTATCAACAATAGTCGGATCCTCCGGTAGATGCAATGTAACTAGCAATAGGTCTGTTAGCAGTGTCCAGTTACCAATAGGTACTCCAAGGTATGGTAATCCTCCAGGAACCTGAGTATCATTGGTGAAGAACACGTTTAGATTAGGTGCGCCAAATGTTGGAAGATTGTGAATATCTGCTACAATATCGGGCAGATAATTGATTATGATGTAGATGTTGAACGTGCCTTCATTCACATAGACTCCTGTTCCAGTTTTATGAACTGTCATTGTATAATCTATCCTATCACCTGCACTTACACCCCAAGTAAGACCTTCAGAGCTTACAGCTGCTGCTGATCCTATTGAGAAAAGTGAAATTAGGAATAGGGCAAGTAGTATTCTTGGAACCCTCATTGTAATACCACCGCTGTATTTCCAGCACACATTGCCCAACAAACATAATGATATTCTTATTGTATTGAGAAATGTGACCACAAGTATGAAAAGAAACCATATACCCGTTATCTCGTTGAATAGTTCGGAGGAAATCATTGCAGATGGAAGAAACCAACTACATCGGTTATGACGGCAAACAGATGTTCATGAGGTTGTGGGAACCGGAGGGTGACTCTAAGGCAATAGTCATAGCAATTCATGGACTTGGATCTCATAGTGGACTCATGTCCTTTCTAGGCGAATCTTTTGCAAATCGAGGCTACACTTGTTATGCCCCAGATTTACGCGGATTCGGTCACTACGAAGGAAGGAAAGGACACATCGAGCGTTTTGATGAATACGTGAAAGATACAGAAGCTATAATCGCGCATTTGAAGCTTAAGCATTCCGACAAGGAATTCTTCCTCTATGGACACTCCTTTGGAGCATTGATTGTAATTCATTACGTTATCAAGGATCCTTATTCTAAGGAGATTGATGGGATAATGATACCCTTTCCAGCTGTTTCAGAACAGCTCGAAATAGGTGGTCTTCGGAAGACGTTTGCCGGGGTGCTGTCAAAAATAAATGCTAAAACTCTCTTTCCTAATGGATTACGATATGATTTGATTTCAAGAAATCCTGAGGTTGTAAAACGAAATGCAGAGGATCCCTTGCGTTTTGACAAAGCTACTGGCCGTTTTGCAGTTGAAGGTCTCCGTGCGAAAGATGAGGCATATCTCAGTGGTGCCAAGATTATGCTACCTGTAGTTGTTCTTCAAGGCGGTGATGATCAGATAACCGTCCCCGAGAAAAACAAGAAGTTCTTTGATAGCATTTCATCAGAAGATAAGACTTGGAAGCTGTATGAGGGTCTCTATCACGAGCCATACGAGGAAGAGGGTGGAGATGTGATGCTTGAAGATTTGCTATCATGGATAGATGAAAGAGCGACATAACTCCGATTATTCGAGTAGTAGTACATTCCTTTGCAATGTGCCATGTTTAAATCAAGGTGATTTTTAATCTGACATGGCGTTCAGTCGAATTGCTATGTTGCTATAGCACACAGAAGAAAGATTTCCAGAGATATCATTCAACTCTAGGAAACCCTTTTATGCTTCTCACAAGTTCGACGCGCCAAGTAGTGAGATGGCTAGCAGAGTCCGTCTTAGACAAAGAGAGTGACATTAGATGAACACCTTACAGAAAAGCTTCACATTTCTCCTAGTCCTTCTAATGCTGACCAGCACAGCAACACAGGCAGCATATATGGGAACTACGCCTTCTACGGTGGTGGCACATGATCCACCAAGTATGATAGCAGCTACCAATTTGGTTGTTGTAAATAATACCATTAACTACGACCAATCCTTTAATGATGATGACTTCGAGTTTTATGTCTATAATGGCTCACTTGATGTTGCGACAGCGAATGTTACGCTCTATAACGTGACCGACGATACAAAGTATGATTCTATGTTTACTGTTGGTGACGGATCTGCACTCTTCATTAATGTTCCACAAGGTATCTATGAGTGGAATGTCACTTGGTCCGGTGTGTCCAAGAATGGGACCATGGTTTCTGATGGGCCTGAAGCCTTTGTCGATTACCAGATAGGAAATCTTGATACTGAAAATAATGATGATGACCTTCTAGCAACTGTTGTTGATATTGATGGAAATCCTGGAGAAGGTCTGAACTTCACAATATACTCTCGTGATACGAACACAATCTACACCCAGACAATCTTAGGTTCGGATGGTGTGGCAAATATCTCGAATATTGCAGTTGGTAATTATACTTGGTTGGTAACCGTTCAGAGCCTTCAATATGCAGGAGTTGTAATTGCACAAGAGAATTTCACTACAGATGGAACGACAATGAAGGTTGGGCTCTTTCAGCCAACTGATTTCACTGGCAGTGATGAATACATGGATCTTGAGGTGTTTATATACTTTGAAACGACTCTCGCTCCTGTGGTAGGTGCCTTAGTTAATGTGACTTTCTATAACGGGACCGAAATTGAACATAAACTGACTCCAACTAATGGATCAGTGACCTTCATTGACTTGCCCGCGGAATTTGTTAACATGACTGCTTCTTATGGAGGTACTCCTATCGGTGCTGGTCCATATTTCTGGAACTTGACTGCTGTCTATGCAGACCTCAGAAAACCAATAATCAGTTCCCCTAGCGATATGGCCGTTCTTTTTGATACGGCGAATATCACTCTCACTTGGAGCGTCGAAGATGAATACCCTGGTCTTCTGGAATTATTCGTGGATGACGAACTAATAGATTCGGAGGTTTGGACGAACCAGACATCATATACTTTCAATGCAACTGGATACGACATTGGTGTCTATGAGGTCAAACTCGTAGCAACTGATCTCAACGATAACTTCAATGAAGATACTGTTACACTCCGACTATACGAGAATGTTACTCCCATCATTGAAGGTCCTGCTGATTTGGAATTCTATTATACTGAAACAGGACAGAGCCTAAGATGGAATTTAACTGATGATTTCCTGGATTCCTTTATTGTGTATCAAGATAATTCTGAAATTGATAATGGAACATTGAATCCAGACGTGCCATTTTACACACATTCTCTTGTAGATTTGGGCATAGGTGTGTACACCATTTCGTTATGGATAAACGATACGAGTGGTAACTCTGCGATGGATAATGTCACAGTTACGGTTGCTGCAGATGATGTTGCTCCAGTCATAACCTATGAACCAGGTACAGTGATCTATGCCCGCGGTGACCGGGACATTGTCCGTAACTGGACTGCAACTGATGATTTCAAATCAACATACACAATTACTGTCGATGGAATTGTGGTCGTTGATGCAGCATGGACCGAAGAAACAATCGAGTTTGATTTCTGGGGTCTTGCTGAAGGCGCCCACCTTGTAGTTCTAACTGTTACCGATCTTGGAGGTAATACCGCATCCTCTACGGTTGAAGTTCAGGTTGGCATGCCCACATCGGTCATAGGACTAATTGGCGTGGGTGCTCTTGCAGGTATACTCATACTTGTCGGAGTAATTGTCTGGTTCATCCGATATCGCTAATAGCTTTTGACGGCCTTCTTTGGCCGTCATCCTTTTATCTCTACACCTGCCCGAGAAAAGAGTCCTTACCTTTATGGTAAGGCAGATGAAATTGCGGTGTCTATTATGGAATATATCCACGTACGTGATGTGCTTGATGGCAAGCATGAAGGAAAAAATGTGCGTCTACGTGGCTGGGTTCATAGAATCCGGAAGCAGACAAAAATGACCTTTGTCCTTCTACGCGACCCTACGGGTGTCATTCAGACAGTGATAAAGAAATCCGTCGTCAGTGATGATGAATACGCTGACGCCAACAAGATGCTAATCGAATCGCTTCTTGAGCTGGAAGGTGTAGTAAGAGCTGACTCCAGAGCAGAGGGCGGTTATGAAATGCAAGTGGAAAATTTGAAAGTCCTCCACTTTGCAGAAGACTTTCCAATCACAGAGAATCAAAGCACAGAATTCCTTAATGATAATAGACACCTCTGGATGCGTTCTCGCAAACTGAGCAATGTGCTCAAGGTTCGTGATGAAGTATTCAGAGCTGCAAGAGAGTATCTAAGAAACGAAGGGTTCTTCGAAACCACCTGTCCAATGTTTGTATCTACAATGGGTGAGGAAGGAGCGGACCTATTCGAAGTACAGTACTTTGACAGGAAAGTCTACCTGACACAAACCAGTCAGATGCATCTGGAACCACAGCTGTTCGCAATGGAGAAGGTGTTCATTCTTGCCCCTTCTTTCAGAGGAGAGAAGTCTCGAACCAGAAAGCACCTCACAGAGTTCTGGCATCTTGAAGTCGAAGAAGCCTGGTGCGATCATGAGTGTAACTTGAAACGACAAGAGGAATTGATCAGTCACATGTGCCATGCCGTTGTCAAGAATCGTCCTAATGAACTTGCAGAGCTCGGAGTTACTCCTCAGAGGTTGTTGAAGATCAAACCTCCCTTTGAGCGTATGAGCTACGATTCGGCTATTGAGGAATGTCAGAAGGCTGGATTGGATATCGAATGGGGTCAAGATATAAGAACTGAAGCTGAAGAGATTCTCACAAAGGATCGAGATACTTTCGTCTTCATTGAAAACTACCCCAAAGAGATTAAGAGTTTCTACATGAAACACAATCCCGATGATCCTCGGACCTATCGGAACGATGATCTTCTAGCTCCTCATGGCTACGGGGAGATAATTGGTGGGAGTCAGCGAGAGGATGAAGCGGATAGAATCCTTGAGAACTTAAATCGAATAGGTGACAATCCCGAGAAATACAAGTGGTATATTGATCTTCGGAGATATGGAAGCATTGAGCATTCTGGCTTTGGAGTCGGAATGGACCGCCTTATAACATGGATGCTGAAGCTAGATCATATCCGCGATTGCGTGCCTTTCCCACGAACAGTGAGCAGAGTCTATCCATGATTTTGAAATCAAGAGGAGTGTATCCTCCTCTTGCTACTCTTTTTATTCAGCTGCATCCCGTTCAACTTTTTCCTGTATCAGTTGTGCCTGTTGTACTCTTGCCAATCGAATGGAATATAGAAGACCAATCAGACCAATCACTGAGATGAATAACCACAAAGGGCTCGCTAGAGGATGGGAAAGAATCAATGTTAGAATGTAGGCATTGAGAAAGAAGAAGAAAACAGCGAAAGTAACAAGAACCGCATAGTATGATGATGGTAGTTGTAGAGCACTCATTGTAGATACCTAGGTCCGCGTTGAAGTACATCAATAAAGACCTTGCCCAGCGTGTGTATGAGGGAATATCCCAACTTATATGAGATAAATGCTCATACCCTTTGTGGTTGTTATGGAGGAAAAAAGCATAGCATTTGGCGATTTTGATTCGAAGATGAAGACTGATAGAAGCGATTATCGCAAATACTTCATTCATGGATTGGTGCTTTCTGTGGCAATGACAGCAATACTGCCATTTCTATCCCTCGCTTCGAACATGGTCAATTCGGGATTCCAATATCTCTCACTTCTAATTAACTTCCCACTACCCAGTACTCCCTCCTCCTTTATTACCGGTATCCTTCTGGTAGATATTCCAATCATCGGGCTTTTTTTTCTGACTTGGGGATTTGGAACCGTGGATCTTGTACTTACAGAAAAAATCTGGAACAAGCAGCAAAAGAAATCCTGGGAGCGAAGAATCGCAATTGGAACTTTGCTATTGGTGTGTCTTCTGACTTATCATATTGTTACATTTGCAATGCCGTATCTAGATACATTTGGACTAGCCGTTTTCATAACACTTGAATTTGCAGTGTTTCCGATGGTTGATGGAGTGATAGGTCTAAACGTTACTACCCTGCAAATGGACTAGTTTTCTGCATCGTTGTTGTTTTCGTATTCTTCTATGTTCAGAGGAGTGACAAGCAACCCTTCAGACGTCGCTTTCAGAACAACTCGTTTTCCCAAGCCTGCCAGCCTTCGAATAGTTTCAGGAATGACCATTCTTCCCTTGGCGTCAATTTCAGTAATGTCACCATAGAGTGTATGTTTTTGTCCCTCGATCAATCCATCTCTAATTCGCAAAACACGATCTGCATATTCGGCGACCCTTGGATTATGAGTGACATTGACAATGGTTGTATCGAAGTCCTTATTCATGGTCCTAAGAGTATCCATCACCATTTTCGCAGTTTCAGTGTCAAGCTCCCCTGTAACTTCATCTGCTAGAAGCAATTCCGGTTTATTGGCAAGTGCGACGCAGATTGCAACCCGCTGGTTTTCGCCGCCAGACATCTGATGGGGCTTGTGATTCATTCTCTTTCCAAGACCAACTGTATCCAGAAGCATCTTCGCGCGCTCATCAGATGGACCTTTCGGAGCACCAGAGAGACGCATTGGAAGCATCACATTCTTCAATGCAGTAAGGCCTGGAACAAGATTGCCTGTTTGCCAGACAAAACCAACCTTCTGTCGTCTGTAGAGCATAGATCGTTTGTCATCCAAGAGTGTGACGCCATGACCATCATACAGAATGGCTCCTGCAGTTGGTTTGTCCAAGGCACCAAGCATTTTGAGAAGTGTCGATTTCCCTGAACCTGATGGTCCAATAATTGAAAGAAACTCGCCATTTCCTACCTCAAAATCAATGCCCCTTAAGGCTATGACTTCCTTCATTCCTCTTTTGTAGACCTTCATAAGGTCTCTGACAACAATCTTGTTTTGTTGTGCTAGTTCATCCAAGTTTTCACTCAAGTCTATCACTCCGTGTATTGTATTTGTTCTGCTATGTTTTTCTCTAATGTGGTTCTTGTCACACCATAGGTTGCCAATAAGGCAAATAGAAAGCTGCAACCCAATATTGCCCCTAGAAGTAAATATGGTACAGCAAGAATCACAGGTAATCTCGTCCACATCGTTAGAGTCCCTGTACCGAAATACACCAGAGGCATGTTAATTGCAAAATATGCAAGTGTTAAACCGATAAGACTACCAATAGCTGCAGCCATTAATAATCCGAGCGACGAATCTATCAATACTGCGCTAATGATTGACCTATTCTCTGTTCCCAGTGCTCTCAGCACTGCAAACTGCTTTCGTAATCCTCTTATCCTGACCGATGCAACAATGATAATTCCAATAGAAAGATAGGCAACTGTAAATAGAACATTCAATGTGTATACTCCGTAGATAGCCTGTCCTGCCTTGGAATTCAATGCTGATTCGATTTCAAGCTGTGAGGATTCAACATTTTCGAAGCTGTGCGGTGCTATGTTCCAAAGGTTTCGCATGACCTCAGTATAATTTGCACCGGGATTTGTCTTTATGTAAAATTTGCTAAGCTGAGTTGTGTTTGTGCATCTATGGACATAGTCTAGATCTGCTACAACGAAATTGTATAATGATGGTTCTCCTGGAAGATATGTCTGCGAGCCCATATACATGATTCCCGAACTTCCACCTTGACTAGCCATTACATCTACAATTGTCATATCCGTGACATTCACCCAAGTATCACCTCTCAAATAGAGCGTAAGAGAGTCCCCGTACACTGGTGTTTGAGTGAATCCATTGTCCTCATAATGATCTATTGGTCTGAATGAGGAAAGGACATTGAAGTCATCTCCTGCCATCATTGTGAGGGCAGCTTCAGGTGTGTATGTTTGAGTGAAATAGGGCAACCAGAATGCAGTATCTCGCCACATTTCTGGGTCAACAGCATATATCGTCATTGTCTGATTAATGAAATTACGTCTATTCCAATCAGTGGTCCAATATGACACAGCTCCCTGGAACGAATATACGGGACATACTTGATCCACTCCTTCTACTTCGGTAAGATTTAGAAGCAAGCTTGTTGTCACATTTGTCAAGTCACGATTCACAGTGAGTGCAATATCAGCGCCAACATAGAATTTTTGTACTGATTCTGTGTGATTAAGTCCAGTAGTCGCAGAAACCGATGAAAACACTGCTGCGGTGAAGACCATGGCAATGAAGACAACGCCCATCGCTTCGCTCTTCTTCTGCATAAGGACTGTCCTTGATAGGACCCTTGTGCCAACCCTGATCGAAGGCTTTCGAAATCTGCCTAAAATTCGGGACTTGTATCCCGCTGTACCTCTAGCGAGAAGCCGAGCAAATGATAGGACAAATGCTCCCATTAGTGGGATCAAGAATACTAGAAATGAAACGATGGCGAAACCTGAGAAACCAAGAAATCCCAGGAACTGCAGCAGATAGAATAGTATATACCCCGAAATCCCAAGTACAATCAGTTCTGCGAGTGGATTTCCTAGGTTCTCTTGGGATAGAAGGGACTCGCGTTCAAGCATACTATGAGCTTCAGTTGCAGACATCAGATACGCTCGAATTCCTATTGGAATTGCAACGACCATTCCAACGCCGAACGAAAAGATGAATACTGCTGCCACAGCATCTAACTGAAACAACAGTGTCAAATCTGCAAGCTGCGTCAAATCAAATACAAAGAATGTCTTAACGGTTCCCGAAATCAGTGCACCAAGAATTCCCATGAATATCGCACCAAGGCTTCCTAGTATTCCTGTGACCATTGCACTGCCTAGTATCCATGAAAACGCTTGACGTCCCGAGGCACCGCGCGTTTTGATGGTCCCCACGTCACGTCGAAGCTCATCACTAATCATGTTGGAATTGTAGTATACTAGCAAGACTCCCATAATGATACTTGGTATTGAAAATGCGAGGGCAATGGTTGTCATACCCATCGACCATGAGCTGTACTGGTATACAGCATCCAACAATCCAAAGCTGGAAACCGATGCATATGGAAGGGCATCCTGTTCGAACTGCCTTCTAAGCGAATCTAGATTGTCGAACACAGTGGTGACATCTGATTCCAAAATCGCCTCATGATCTAGTGATACCCAGTATCTCTCAGAGATGCCATTGTATGTCCCAAATCCGATTTCTTGGAATCCTTCATTCAATGCATTTTTTGTTGTAATCATCTTTAGAGCCGTAGTTTCTGTTTGTTGTGCTCCATATGAATAGGGAGAGTAATAGTAGTTACTAGCTGGAAAGATATTCGTCGTAAAGGTTCCCACTATTTCAAGTGTCATGTTCACAACGACTTCATTGTAGTACTCATCATAGGTAACGATCTCAGCTATGTAGTCATCTCCCAATTCGTAATTCTGTTGATTAAAGAAACTCTCTTCCAAGTAGCAGGTCGTATCAGTAAGACCAGGATTGGAACCAACCAACTTCACCGCATTCGGGAAATTGTCAAAGAATGTACTTTCGACACCAAGAAACACCCTTTGATTACTACCATAGTACTCCGCATAATAGTCGTAAGAATCTATTACACTAATCCGTTCTGTATTCAGTATCTCCTCTTGAGAATTCAGCAGATTCTCAATGAAATATAAAGAAGTGGTGTTCTGCCTGTAGAACGAACTGGATAATGATACCTCCATGTCATATGTGAGATCTGTTGTAAGATCATCCAAGACACTTGGTCCAGCACTATCCATATAGAATAATATGCCTCCTAATACTCCTGCAGATAGTGAGAATATCAAGAAGGTAGTTAGAACTTGAGGTGCCTTCGACATCAATCGAGTCATGAGGAACATTTAGACATCGCCTCCATAGGGTCCGGACTCTGCCCAGTTCGCGTTGAGTGCTTCCGCAATATTAACACGCGTTCCGAGTATCGCGACAACAACAATGAATATCGCTATAGAGCCTACGAAGAATAGGAAAACGCTAAGCAGTGTGAACCATGGAATGACTGGGAATACAGACACTGGGAATAGGTAAAGCGAGCTTCTATAGTTCACCAATGAATTCGTTATGTGTAACGGTCCGTATCCAAGGAGCAATATGATTCCCACTCCCAGTAGCACAAGCATTTCTGCCATTTGAGATTTCACCACAACTGACCGGTCTCCTCCCATTGACCTAATCAGGGCAATCTCTCTTTTTCGTGCTGAAAGGCCTTCAAAGGCATAGATAATGAAAGAGCCAAAAATAATTGCAGCTGTAGAGATAGTCAGCATCGTATCCACAGCTCTATCCATTCGGTATGCGGTTTGGCTTAGGTAATTATCAACCTCGTAACTCACCGCGGACCAATCCCTGTCAGAGATTACAATAGATCCTCCGGCATCGAGAACATCTGCGACAAGTTGTGTTCCATTTGCTCCTTTATTAGTTCGTACGCAGAGTATATTCTCAGTCGAATTATCCAGAGAAATCAATGTTCCAAGATATTCACGATTGACCCATATTGTATTGGCACCTACCTCTTGGTAGTAGCCATAGAAAACATCACCAGTTGGAGTTCCTGTATCATGCAGTTCTCCATTAACGAGAGCATCAGTGATTCCTACGATTGTAAATGTAAAGGTTTCTTCTACACCTTGATAATCAAAGGAAAACCCTCTCAGTGAATCTCCCGTTTCGAAAGCATATTGATTCGCTATGTCTCTGGTTATTATTGCCCCTGAAGGATTCGATGCCAATGCTGTAAGCATTGGAGCGAGATTAGATCCATTTAGTTGAATTCCCATATAGTCATAACCAACGTACCGATATTCTTCTGGGTTAATAGCCAATACAGAAGCCCAATCATAATATCCTGCTGAAAGCTGAAGTTGTGTTGAGGATACCATTGTAGCCGCTGCCGTCAACTCATGGCTAGTAACATTTGCTGTGAAATTATTCCATGCTGGGGTTGGATAGCTGCCCAATCTGAATGCAACATCACCACCAAACGCAAGCCTCCCTTGATTCTCCTTTGTAATGGGCATCGAAGCTCCAATAATTGCATATGTCCATGCGATGCTCATTGAGAGCACAAGCACAAGAATTGCTGGCCCTGCAGACGACGCACTCTTGCCAATTCTCCGTACACCAATCATTGAAGGAAGTATACCTATGAGATGACTCATTCCTCTTGAGATTGGATTTGCTCCACTTCTTAGAGCCTTTATACAAAGACTCCCAAGTGAAATGAATATGGCAAGAGGGATATACCCTAGAATCATTGTGAAGAAGGGATTGTACAAGACTAGAGGTCCGGCACTTGTGAGGCCTATAAGCAATAGTACTGACAGTGCCAGTAATACTACATCCCATCTGATGAAGACCAAAACTCGAGAGAGTTTCTGGAGCTTTCCTTCGTGCTCTTCAACTCTCTTCCTTGTTGAATAAATTGCCTGATATACTAGCCATGTTGCGTATGGAAGAATTATCCCTATTAGAACTGAAATTATTATAGAGAACAAACTGATTAGAAGAGGTTCCGTGAAGAACAATGCCCAATTAAACTCAAAGAATCCTACGGATGCCAATCCAAACCGGCTGAAGAGCACACCAATCCCCAGACCGACAATTGCACCAATGCTTGCAATACCCATGATCTCTTTCAGCATTCTTCTATCGATATCGGATTTTGCTGCGCCTCTTGACATCAACATGTTGTTTTCAAATCGTCTTTCATTTACGTTATAGCGGATCGCTAGAAACATAACCAAACCAACAAGCATCAATACTGCACTTGCTCTACCTAATTGCGTGTTTCTCATATTCGCTTGCCAAGTAGCATATCTTGATATTCCCTCAGCAAGATTATCATCTACATAGAATCTTCCATATCCTCGTACCGGATCGTAGGTTGGATCAAGTTCTCTTATTGACTGTTCAATATTCAGCAGGTATCCAAGCGATATAGTAGTATCAAATGGCGTAAGGGGCGTACGGTCTATCTCAATGTGAACACTAATATCAATTTCGAGAGAATTGAGCAATTCTGGAACCACAATACCAATGCTTGAGTCGTAGTACCAATACCAATCATCAGGCGTATTGCTCTCCTTTTCGAAAATCCCAACAACTCCTAAAAGGTAGGATTCAATGCTCCTATATGATCCATACTCGTTCCACACATTGTATGAATAATTAACTATGTCTCCAATATTGTACCCCATACGTTCAATGGCAGACCTCGATAGAGCTATCTCGGATTCGTTCAGGGGGTACCTCCCTTCGATTAGCGCATATGCATCTGGGAAGCTATCGAAATACCCTGCAGATGGTGAATCGAATCTTCCATAGTACTGATCCATTTCAATCTCATTACTTCTATAGAATATCATTCCACTTGAGTATTGGATGGGTTGAGCACGTTCTACATTCGGAATGGCTCGTATTTCGTCGACATACGATTCTATTCCAGGGCCATCAGCGCTCATTGCAACGGAGCCAATACTGCCCACCTGGTTGTCCCATTCATGAATTGAGAAGGAATCTACGTATACAAGAATACCCATTGCCATTGCTGAAGCTAACAAGATACAGAGTAACGATACGCCTTTACGATGTAAGCCTTGAATGGAGTTGTAACCTACTGGTATTGCCGACATGCGGTCACCTCAGGTGACCTCGGTCACGTTGACAATCTGACCGTCTCTCATGTTGTAGACTTTGTCCATACTCTTTCCTACATCTGGGTCATGAGTTACAACAAGCAGTGTTCCACCTTCTCCTTTTGTAAGATCGATGAGAATCTTCATGATTTCCTCACCAGTTTGGGTGTCGAGGTCCCCTGTTGGTTCATCAGCAAGAACCACGACTGAGCTAGATGCGCCGGGTGGTTTTGCTAACGCCCTCGCGATGGCAACACGCTGTTGTTCTCCGCCGCTTAGCTCATCCGGACGATGGTCCGCCCTTTCTGCAAGACCCACCAAGCCAAGGAGGTGGTCCACACGTTCTTTTCTGAGGTCCTCTTCCATTCCTCCTATTAGTAAGGGCAATTCTACATTTTCATAGGCGGAAAGAACAGGTAGCAAATTAAAGAATTGGAAGACGAAACTGATTTTATTTCGCCTTATTTGTGTCAATTCCTTTTCTCCCATTTTAGTGATATCCACATTATCAATCATTACATTTCCGGATGTTGGTCGATCAAGTGCACCTATTAGGTTCAACATCGTTGTCTTTCCAGATCCAGATGGTCCCATGATACCTACGGCTTCCCCTCTGCGTACTTGAAGTGATGCTCCGCGTAGTGCAGAAACTTGTATTTCTCCCATTTGGTAAATCCGAGAAACGTCGTTCAGGTTTACTATTATATCGTTACTCAATTATTCCCTCTCCGATACATCAAATGATTTTGTAATTCGAAAGCATTTGAGGCTTTTCTTTGAAGTACTTATCCTACAATTCGAATTTGATATTATTCTACTCATTGAATTGAATATTCTAAGTGTTGAACGTCTATCAATCATGGCTGCCAATAGGCAGTGAGCATATGAACGCAATGAAAGGTCTGCAAATGTACTAGTCATTGTCCTCACTCATTATGTTGGATTTCTTCTGCTATGTTCTTTCCAAGGGTATTCCTGGTCACAAAGAAAGTTGATGTGGCTGTGAACAAGATGGCTAGCATGACGATTCCAGATATTAATGGAATCGGAATTGCAAGAGAAATCGGAATTCTCTGCCAGCTAATAGTGCTTGAAACTCCTGTGTATACTAGCGGCATCTGAAGAATAATGGATGTGAGAACTAGCCCGATTAGAAGACCAATGATCGCCGCCATGAGCAAACCTAGCATAGCATCTACTAGTGTTGTAATCATTATTGGTTTCGTATCCGCCCCTAATGCCCGAAGTACCGAGAATTGCTTACTAAGATTTTTCGATTTCACCACTGAAACAACTGTCATTCCAATGGTGAGATACACAAGTGAAAAAATGACATTTAGCGTGTAGACGCCTTGAATGGATTGTCCAGTTCGAGAATTCTGAGCAGCATCAATTTGTGCCAGCGCCGATTCCATTTTTTCAAAGCTATTAGGTAGCATATCTTGAATTTGAAGCAAGATACTGTTATAGTCCGCTCCATCTTCGAGGTTGATGTAGATCTTCGATACCTTTGTGGTGTTCATGCAACTGTGAACGTATGTCAAATTCATCAAGATGAATCTCGATACATCTGATTCGCCGGGCAAATATGAATTACCTGAACCTGTTTCATCGCTTCCAAAAACATCTTCTATGTTGCATGTACTGGAGTAATTTCTCCATGGTGTTCGTATTTCAACATCCATTGTGTCGAGATACACAGGGGTTTCCCCCGAGATGTAAAGCAATGGTCTAAATGATGCTATAATATTTCTATCATTACTCGCAAGTGTCTGGAGGGATGCCTGTGGCGTTCCATTAATTGAGAATGTAGCATCTAGAAACGCAGTTTTACCAAAAGCTATGGGTTCGATTCCAAAAAGCGGAATTGAACTTCGTATCGTGGTCGCTCCAGATTCACCCTGCATTTCATAGCTAATGAAACCTGTAGTACGCAGCATTCCAGATGCTTTTTCAACCCCTTGAATTTGCTCCAGCTTCCTTACAGTTTCAAGAGTGACATTGTCAAGTCCTTGATGAACGTCAAGTACAATATCTGCACCCGTTTCGAAAAATATCAGGTTCTTCATATGCGTTGTGCCTGTCTGTGCCGAAATTGAAGAAAACAGTCCAGCTGTGAAAACCATGGCCAGGAAGAACACTCCCATTGCTTCACTTTTTCTAGAGGTGAGAAGGTTCCGTGCTACAACTCGTGAACCAACTGACATTGTCGATTTTCCCCATAATGTCAGAAGCCTTGCTTTCACTCGAGCCGCAGGCCTAGAGAGAAGTCGCGCCAGTGTCACGATGAAAGATCCAACTAGAATAATGAAAACACTCGCATAGGTCACGTTAGCCACACCTGAAAGACCCGTTATTTGAAATAACATTATTAGCGGTATAAGGAGAACTCCAGAAACAGCAGCCAATATAATCTCAATAGAGGGATTTCCTTGGGCTTCAACACTTCCCAATGCTTGACGTTCTACCGTAGTATGCGCTTCGGAAGGAGTCATTAGAAGTGCCTTAATGGCTGACGGTAGGGCCACAAGAAGTCCGACTCCAAATGAGAACAGAAACACTACGAAAAGCGACATGGGTTGTAGAATAATGGCAAAATCAGATAGTCTGCCCAGCTCGAACATCATTACTTCTCTTACACTTGCTGATAACAATGATGCCAGAAAGCCGGTCAAAACAGCTCCGATGCTGCCCACAAATCCAGTAACAAGTGCACTGCTAAGCACCCAATTGAATCCCTGCCAGCCTGTTGAACCCCTGGTAACTAATGTTCCAATATCTCTTCTCCTTTCGTCTGATAGCAGATTGGATTGATACTGTACCAACATTACTCCCATTACGATGCTTGGAATCGAGAATGCTAATGATATTGTTGTCATAGCTGATGCCCATGAGGCGTAGGCCGTCACTACACCGAGTATCGCGAAATCTGAAACTACCGCATGTGGTAATGACCGTTGTTCAATGCGTTTCTTTACGTTCTCTAATGACGCGCGAACTTGCTCTGCGCTCCCTTCTTGAATGACCGAGTCCCGTATTTTAGTCCATACACGGTCAAAGATTAGTCCCGTCGATTCGCTGTGCAAAATCGAAAAGTCCGAGCGAATTGAATCTCCCCTTATTAGAACTGACAGGGATGTAATTGATTCTTCGACATTCTCATAGTATTTGTAGAACATTGTAGTTCTGAAAATTCCTGCAATAACGTATGTTGCGTTTACTCTTCTGGGCTGATATGTTATATCGTAATATAATGCAGAAACTGTGTAATTGTCCCCAATATGCAAATCCAGCCTTTCACTTGTAGCGAACTCGATATAGCATTCGTTGGCATCAAGCGAGTCATTTCCTTCAATGAGCATGAAATTGCCGCTGAATGAGCTAAAAATGGATTCATCAATGCCCAGAATTGTATAATCTCGATACTGGCTTTCTGGAATAAAATGATCATGTCCGCTAATAACCGTAACCAATTCTGCTGATGCTATTTCAACTTGACTCCTAATCATATCTCTTATGGATTCAAGAGTTGTTCCAGATGCGGAATAAAATGACCTAGTGAATTGAATGGTCATGTCCACGGGGATATCTTGCCTCATATCCTGCAATACATCAGTGCTTGTGGAATCCATGTAGAAGAGGATTCCTCCAAGGACCCCTGATGAAAGTGAGAATACTAAAAGCGTAGCTAAAACCTGAGGAGCATTGGATGCCATCCGGGTGAAAAGGTACATTACTCATCTCCCCCTACAAAGCTGCTTTCAGTCCAACTTGCATTAAGCGTACTTGCTAGAGAGAGTCTAGTACCCAGTACGGCGATGAGAATTATGAACACAGAAAAACAGGTCAAGAAAAACGCCAAAAGCGTGAGAAGCATTTGCCACGGAATAACAACAAACCAGGCGATAGGAAATGTAAAGGGACTGAATCCATATGTTCTACGAGAAGATATCAACGAATTGACGATAAGAAGTGGTGCATAAAGCCCAAGAAGACATATACTCGTAAACGCCAACACCATCATCTCTGCAGCCTGACTCTTCACCACTAATCCATTGTCGGCGCCCATTGCTTTTAACAAAGCTATTTCTCGACTTCTCGCCTTTACTCCCTCGGTTGCATAGACTGTGAATGTCCCTGCAATTGCTACAACAGTCAAAACTGCAAGCATTGTGTCTATGCCTCTGTCAAGAGCATATGCATCTTGTTCAATGTATTCCTCAAGTTCCCCCATCACCGATACGTACCTATTATTATAGATTGCATTGCCCAATTGCGTACTCACTATCTCATCAATCAAAGCTGACGATTGTTCTGGAGTCGATGTTCGAATGCAGAGGAAATACTCAACGCCATCTACTCCGTCAAGATAGTTTTCGATATATTGTCTGTTGATGAGAACTCTATTTCCTCCAACGGAATATGATCCAATTTGCTCTTCTGCGTAGGAATATAAGCCAATAGAAAGAACAGTATCTGGAATAGCTTGGACAACACCTATTATCTGAAATT
Source organism: uncultured archaeon (assembly GCA_964391265.1). Classification (GTDB taxonomy): domain Archaea; phylum Asgardarchaeota; class Thorarchaeia; order Thorarchaeales; family Thorarchaeaceae; genus MP5-2226. The sequence continues at coordinate 12,566 of CAYMLT010000006.1, read as the reverse complement.
CAAAGATTGCCAATGAGCTCCCATTAGCCAAAAACGCACGAAGAATATCTCCCTCTTTCAGAGAATACTCCTCAGCCAAATCAAACGATATGATTGCACCTGTTTCTTGTAGCTCTAGGATATCTAGCATTTCTGTCATTTCTGACTTATCTAACGGATTTCCCAGGTAATCATAACCCACAGTTTTGAATTCACTTGGCCTTACCGCAGAAAATTTGGCTGTTCCTGCCCCTCCCGTAGATAATTGCATTGGAAGGACAGATACTATCGTTTGTGCTTCGGAGTTATTATTCTGCTCTACTTCTGCAACAATCGTTGCCCAGTCTTCTTGGTGAGACCCATCAAGCTGAAAAGTCGCATCGCCGCTAATTGCTAATCTAGACTGGTTCAAATTTGTATATGGTAATGATGCATCAATTATTGCTGATGTATAAGCGATGCTCATGGCCAAGACGAAGATCATTACTGTTGGTCCCGCAGATGATGCTTCCTTTGCAATTCTTCTTATTCCTACCCAAGCTGGAATCTTGCCCACGACCCTCTCGAATGGCTTTGCCATCACTATTGCCCCTTTTCTCAATCCTTTTGTTGCCAAACTTGCAAAGCCTGCAAAAATAACATAGGGAATAAGTTGGATTACCATTGCTAGAATTGGGAATTGACTCAGAAGTTCACCAGCCTGTACTAGCGTCAGCAAGAGGAGTATTCCAAACACCAATAAGAATCCATCCCATCGGAGAATAGACAGTCCCCTCGATATTTTGGCAAGTCTACCCATTCCTTCCTCAACAGTTGATTTTGCACTATATATCGTTCTTAGAGCAATCAGCGACATGATTGGTAGAATCAGACCCACTATGGCACCTACAACGAGTGAATCATAAGATATGACAAAGGGCTGTGTAAACATTCGTCCCAAATCGAAGATGAAGAATCCCGTAGCTGCAGTGGCAACTCTGGAGAAGGTAGCTCCGAGAAGAATGCCCAAAGGTATGGCAAGCAGGGATTGTGCAAGTATCTCAACAATTATTGTCCGGTCTACTTGTGTCGAGCTGGCACCCCTGGCGAGCAGCATATTTGTTTCGATTTTTCTGTCATTTATATTGAACCTAATGGCCAATAAGCCCGCCAAGATTGCCAGAAGGATTACTCCACCGCTTCTTACCATTTCAGCAACTCGCAGAGAATCCAAGTATTCAATATAGTTGGAAATTCCCTCTGCTAAGAAATCTTGCACAATGAACTTCGATGTATCTCCAGGACCATGATAGCGGCTATCAAGACTTCTGATTTGTTCTTGAACCTGATATAGTCTATTAAAAGTGCCTCGGGGGTCCGATGGATTTACAATTGAAGCATCAACTTTAGTGTACACATAACCTGTTTTCGCCTGCAATGGCGATAGCCTATCAGGGGTTACTACTCCTCCACCTCGTTTGTAGTGCCAAGCATATATGTTGTTTACCTCGGGATGGTTGAAAATTCCTACCAATGTTATTTCAACAGGTTCAACAGATACAGCGCGGGTATAATTGACAGAATCTCCAATTCTAACATTGAGTACGTCCACTATTGTAATGTCCAACGCTATCTCAGAACCAGATTCAGGAAACCTTCCATCAAGGAGGTTGAATATAGTTGGATACGCTTCAATGAACTCTGGCGTTAGTACGACTACAAAAAAGTCTGATTTGAATAGAAGGCTTTTATACATTGACGAAACTCGTGCATAGGCTCCTATCAGTGGCGCTGCTTTCTCCACTCCCGGGATTTGTGAAATTTCGTTCGCATGGTAGTTTACATTAAGTCCACTGACAACCATTGTAGCTGGTCCAACATTGTTGGTTTCATCCCACTTGTACTGCGAAAAGGAATCAATATGTACCATGATTCCTACCACCGCTGCAGATGCCAACATAAATGATAGTATGGTTACTATCCACCGTTTTCTACTCTGAAAGGCATCATAGCCTGCCAACATGGTACTCACTGCAAAACGCCACTCCCATTCAATGCTACTCTACGGTTCCATGTAACTCCTGTGGACCTCAGGTGTCTGATAATGACTTCAAGATTTGGCGACTAATAAATTCCTGTTTTGGCGTAGCTCTTCTCTGAGAGGGTGGGATATTATGTAAGACGAAGGATTAAAAATGAATGCGGCTTCTCTGTTCATATAATAGTTTGAGAGAGAACAATACAAATGTCAGACGAAATCATGACGATGAAATATGAGTTCTTCAGCTGGAAGGGTTTTTTCGCTGGTGCCACGGTAATTTCAATTGCGCTGGTTCTACAATCTCTGATTAGTTTCCCTCTCATTTGGATTGAACGTCCTGTAGGATACATTTTATTGATCTTTTTCTCTGCTATAATCATAGGTGTTTCATCTGGCAGTGTTTTGGTTTTCCTGTTCCCTCCTGACCAAGATGTGATTGGAGTAGCTGGTATTGGGAGTGATGAACTGGCCCAACATATAGCTCTATTTCTTGTGATATTGTCACTAATACAGCCAATCATGTCTGGGTTTGTGTTCTTCTTCGAATACTTCGGTGATGACCCCTTTGCAGTCATTTGGGTCATCGTGGGTTTTGCTGCCCCTAGTGCAGGATTCGCAGTATCAATGTATGATAGGTCCCACGCAATAGCCACCGACCTTGAGACATACTTCTCTCATCATAAAAAACTGGATATGACTGATTTAGATTGGCTTCTTGGTGTTGGCCCAAGAACTGCAGTGTATCGAATGGGGATGCTAGAGAATGCCTCCACCCGTGTGGCTGGCTTACGTGTGCGCGGACACGAAATCATCAAAGAGAATGAGCAGTTTGCGATCAATAAGTAAAGAACTAGGAATGCTTCTGCTTCATATGCGCTGCTAAACCTTCTTCAGTCCAAGAAACCCAGCTGCATTTTAAGCAAGAGAGCTTTCTGCTCCCGGTTCCAAATCTTGGAGATGTTCTCTCCTCAAGTTCGTAGATAGTACCGCCGTAGCCACTTCTTTTCTTGCTGCTAATCTTGAATCGTTTCTTAAAACAATCCTCGCATATAGTTAATTTCTTCATTTCTTCTACTGCAAAGTTATCTTCTAGCGTCTTAGCTATAGGTATGGTGCCAATTTCATTGCCGCAGCTTTCGCATAATGATTGTATTATTGAAATCAACTTCCTATTGATGATGAGTGTTGCATATCTGTACACCTACAAAGATAATTCGCCTTATTTCTTTTGTCGGTGCTTTCCTATATGGGATTACATCGTGATATGTAAATATACCTAAAGAGTGTTGGTGTAGAATTCTCCTGCTGTTCTGAAGACATCCTCCGTCCCTTCACCTGTAAGGCAAGAAGTTTCGATAAATGCAACAGGATGCAATTTGCCTCCTTCCCCCAGTTTCTTTGCTAGTGATTCAGCAAATCTGAATCCTTCTTCACTTGAAACTGGAGGCTCTAGAGGATCAGGCTCTCCGGCATCTCGAATATCCTTCTTATTTCCTACAATGATTATTGGTGGTTTCTTGACAGACTTCACTGTTGATTCCTTGAGCCAAAAATCAATGCTCTCAAAACTCCACCTATCTGCCACTGAGTACACGATTATTATTGCATCTGTTCCATCGTAGAATTCTCTTCTGGACATTTTTTCTTTAACTGCGTCGTCAAAAGACCAAACATTAACATCGACACGATAGCGTTCTAATTTGAATATTCCAGTACGAACGTATAGTCTTGGTTCCCCATCTATCTCCGGTCCATCCTGGATCCTGAGTCCACCTTTTTCCTGCAGGCTGTGCTTACCAACGCCGTCTTCTCCCAAGATAACAACTTTTGGCTTAATCAACGGTCTAATTGCAAGGGCGGGAGTGGCTTTGTCTTTTGGCTTGGTTGCGTCTTCGAGTGTGACGGAGCCATCAACTTCATGGGAGGCTTTCATCACTTCTATCTCAGCCTCTCCTGCGTTCTCTTCGTACGATTCATGCACTTCTACAAACGAATCATCAAGTGTTTCATTCAATTCTGGTTTAGGTCCCGTTTCGACATCATTAACGGGACTTGTTACCATTTTCACCGATAGGTCTTCATCGCTACTAGATACCAAATTGGGATTAGTTGCAGTTGATGAAATAGATGCTTTCACTTCATTAGAGCCAGTCAATGATATCCGAATCAGAGGCTTTGAAGAATGAATCTCATTTACTAGAGTTTCAGGACTTGGCGCCATGAAAGAATCACTTAATGACTCCACTGCGGTAAGAGCATCCTCAATATCTGGCAGATCTTGGTCATCGATTACAGTCACTTCTCCTGATTTTACATCAAGAGGCCTTTTGGTAGTTACTAAGGGAGTAGACTCTGATTCATCATCATCATTTTCTTCTGCATCTGCAATGATATCTTGTTCATGAATTACTTCAGGTTTGGGTGCTACTACAGATTCATTGACCTTCTCTTCGGCAAGTACTTCTTCAGAAATGATTCTCTTTGCTCGGGGAACTCCTATTGTAATAAGAGAATCTTCTAGAACTCCAGGCGGCAATCGCTTTCCAATGAATTGGAAATACACTCCAAGGTCATCAAGCACTTCAGCGAAGCCTCTATTCCTTACCTTTATTTTCTTCTTAATGAGACCTCTGTCTCTTACTTCAACATATCCTGGGAGCAATGTTATTGTAACTGTTGTACCCGGAACTCGCAGGTTGTCTCATCTCCAGAGTGTTATTGGTGAGTTTAGTTCACATCGTGTCTTAACTGTTTCGTGAGCTTCTATGAGGTGACAAGCAGTTTTGCACTTCAACAGAAAGAATTATGTTCTATGAACGTCGACACAAATCTGAACCTACCATGACAGAGATTGATTTTCGCAAGTATGTTGAAGTGATTCATGACTGGCCTGAGCCAGGCAGCGCAGTATGCGATATTAGTCGCCTACTTGAACATCCAACGGTCTTTCATCATGCAGTTGCCGTACTCGCAAAGCCATTCCTTGATGTGCAACCCAATAAGGTGATTGGGATTGAACAACGAGGTCTTGCCTTAGGCAGTGCAATTGCGTACTATCTTGGTTGTGGAATTGTTCCTGCACGATCAATTGCATATCTCCCCGATGACTACAGTCGCCCAGTTGAATTTCTCCCATCCAAGAAATTTGTCGACAGACGTCTGGCTCTTGTTGCGGATTCAATAGACCCTGGCGATCGGGTTGCAATAGTTGATGACTGGCTTGTTCAGGGAAGTTCCGTCCTAGCAGTTGAGAAAATTGTAGAGAAACTTGGAGCCACTATTGTTGGTGTAGCCTGTGTTATTAACAATCTCACCGAAGCTCGAAGAAAATTGCTTGGGCGACCTGAGATAATTTCGTTGATCGAAAATCTTGTTGACCCTACTGAGTAATTCTCATTCATGAAATGAATGGAAACCTTCCGGGGATTTCCCTTCGCTCTTATGCCGTTGCTAAAGAGAAGAAGAGAGCCGACGCAGATGTCGACTCAGTTTCACATTAGTCTTCTTGCTCTCTAAGTTCTCTTCTCAGAACCTTTCCAACTTGTGTCTTTGGGAGGGTTTCTACAAATTCAACAACAGTTGGAACCTTGTAGACTGCCATTTTCTCTTTGCAGAATGTCCTAATCTCTTCCAAAGTTGAGCTCTGACCACTCTTAAGAACTACAAATGCCTTGACAGTTTCTCCACGAGTTTCGTCAGGAATACCTATGACTGCTGCTTCCATAACCTTGGGGTGTTCGAAGAGGACCTCCTCCACCTCATTTGGCCAGACCTTGTAGCCAGACGCATTGATGAGGTCTTTCTTCCTATCAACGATATAGGTCCACCCATCTTGGTCCATTTTCGCGATATCTCCAGTGAAGAGCCATCCGTCTTTCAGAACAGCAGCAGTTTCGTCTGGTCGGTTGTGATAGCCCATCATTACTTGTGGACCTTTCACCGCAAGTTCTCCGACCTCCCCATACGGCAAATCCTTTGATTTGTCATCAAGGTCTACTATCTTTGAATATGTGCTTGGGAATGGAAGGCCAATGGCACCCACTCTTCGCTTTTCTTTGTCTAGCGGATTTGCGTGTGTCACTGGGCTTGCCTCTGATAGACCGTAACCTTCAATGATGATTGAATTTGTTGCATCCTCAAACCTTCTGGTCACTTCTGGTGGTAGAGCCATTGCGCCAGCAATAGACAGTTTGAGTGATGTAATGTCGTATTTACTTACTTCTGGATGACTGTAAATCCCTATGGCTAAAGTGGCTACAATTGGGAAGAATGTTGGTTTCTCATCATTGATTCGCTTTAGAAGATTTTTGAGATCCCTGGCATTTGGAATGAGTATAATACTGCATCCCCACGATACAGCAAGGTTCATTGAAACTGTCTGACCAAAGATGTGTTGCATTGGCAGTGCAGCAACGAATTTCTCTTTGCCACGTTCTGCCATCCATTCCATCCAGGCACCGCATTGCTCACAGTTTGCTTTCAGATTATCATGTGTTAGCATAGCTGCCTTTGGGATACCGGTGGTTCCACCTGTAAATTGATAGACTGCAAGATCCTTTGCGGGGTCGATATCAACCAGCGGAGGTTCGGGAAGATTTCCAGCCATCCAATCGTTCCAGAGCAGGTCCCCATCCTTTAGTGGTGGGACTTCTTTCATCTCCTTCTTGTATACAGTTTTTGGGGCTAAAATCTGCTTTAGTTTGCTCATTACATCCCATGCAGCAGTGACAATTACATTTTCCAAGCTGCTTTCTTCACGAACTGCCATTACATTCTTGTAGAAGAAATTCAGAGTGACGATAGTTTTCGCACCAGTGTCTTGTAGACATATCCTCAATTCCTTTGGCATGGCAAGAGGATTAACAGGAGTCACAATGGCTCCACATTTCAAGGCACCATAATATGCAATGACAAACTGAGGACAATTAGGAAGCATTATTGCAACTGAATCGCCTTTCTTAACTCCCATCTTGGAGAATCCATAAGCTGCCTTATCTATCATCTCTCCAAGCTCTTGGTATGTTATTCTTACTCCCTCATAGAAGAGGGCTTCATTATCAGGAAATTCCTTAACCGCTCTGTCTACATATGCAAACAGGGGGCCATCAGGAATTTTGATATCTTGCGGCGTATTGCCAACATAATTCTTGAGCCATGGTCTTTCCATATAGTTGTCTCTCCCGATTACCGGTATGACACTCGCAACGCATTACTCGCAAACAATATACCATTTATTGTTTCCGCTTGGAATCGACAATCTGAAGAATGCTAGTTGTTAAAGATGAATTGCCTCTCTCGAAATGACTTTCAACGCTCTCAAGGCAAGTTTTGCAACGCTAATGCCTTCTGATGACTCTGCCATCGCTTCAGAAACCATCGTTTGAATTTGAGCATCTCGCGATCCTATCTCGAAGAGAAGGTCTGCGAAGGCGCCTGTGAAAAGCTTCTGTGCAAAAAGCATTGGTCCCATATCCTTACCAAAGTCAGATTGCCACAATTTCTGATATTTCATTAGTTTACCCAGACTCAGATCATCCGCATCAAGTCCTTGGGAAATAGTTTGAGCGGCCATTTTTGCAGCTCTCATTGCATAGTGGATTCCACCACCAGTTAGAGGGCTTACCATCCCTGCTGAATCGCCAACAACAATGCACCTGTCCGCAACTGATTGTTTGATAGTGCCTCCAGTGGGAACGAGTGCACCTCGTGCCATACTTAGGTCCAAGTTTTGTCTAAGCAAACCATCATGTTTTAGCATTTTGACAAATTGGTCGAAGTACTTAGGAAGTCCCTGGGCGTGAGACCCCACAATCCCAAGACCGATATTGATTGTATCCCGCTTTGGGAAGATCCATCCATACCCAGGCATCCCTCCTAGATTCGCCCAGAAGTGGTAATCCTTATTCTTAGAATAAGCTTCCTCTATGAACGACAAAGCTTCAGGAACCTCTGCTACTCTGCAGGCTGTTATAGCACTGCTTGACCATCGACGATGCAAGCCATACTCTCTAGCTACAATGCTGCTAACACCATCTGCTCCAATAATGGCTCTAGCTTCTACACTCTCTCCTTTTTGTAGACCAATCTCCACTGAATCAGATTTATGTGAAATCTTCTTTGCTCTTTGTCCAGAAATAGATTCAATTCCTGTTTCAATGGCAGACTCGTAAATGACATTATCGAAATCGTATCGTAGTGCCACCGCCATGTCCACCTTGCCCCGAAGTATAATACGTCTATTAGGAGAATGAAGAACTCCGACCTTACAGATTCCCTGAAGGAATTCCTGCTCCCTCCGTTTCAGGTAGTCAAACTCATCTAAGAGACCATATGAGAATCCTCCTCCACATGGTTTATCACGTGGAAATGTGTTTCTGTCAATAAGGATCACACTGTATCCCATCTTTCCTAGATATCGAGCAGTAGTAGCTCCAGCTGGACCTGCTCCCACAATGGCTACATCATACATAACTCTGCACTGAGTTGTCGGATGCCCCCACAGACTTTAAGAATTTTGAGTGAAACATAGAACGCATAGAATTGGGTCCTCCAGTTTCACCACTAGATGTATATAATCACTTGGCACAACTTACCACTATGACCAGCTCCGAAGAGGTTGACCAAACTGCATCGAAATATCTGTCACCTCTACATTGGTTCATTGCCCAACGAAGGAGATTGCGACGTCGTGTCAACTCAAAAGAGCCATTTGATAGGGGGTTACATCTTTATTCAAGTCTTATACTTCTTCTGAATATCTTCTTCATTCTCTATGCAATGATTTCGTTGACAAGTCGCATGATGCTGAATGGAGTTTCTTTCATTGATTCACTTCCCCTTGCATTCTATATTCTACCCTTGCTGATATTCCTCCCCAAACTCTTGTTAGATTATTACAGAAGCAGATCTGCAATTCTGACAATCATAATTCTTCTAATTGTCGCTTTTATCTTCGGAACGATTTCTGCATTGGTCCGTGGGTTTACGATTCTGGTAGTATTGAATATTGTTTCAATTGTGATTGTATTCATTCTTGGAAAATTCAGACCGACGGCCCCTCTCAGGTCAATAGGCCGAAAAGGAGTGGTGTGGTTTCTCATTTTGAATTCATTGGGTTTGATGCTACCAGTTTCGGTTTATGTTTTGGGTCAAGTTCCAATTGCTAGAGCGACATTTTCTGATTCGACGGCCATTTTTCTGGAAATGCCTCTTGCATCTTTTGATTACCAATATGTCAACATCACGCCAACTGCTGATATTCTCGACGATTTGCAGAGTTCAGGTTTTGGAGTGGATCTTCGCGTTTCGCTATTAGACACACACTCGCTAGATGCATTCTCTTCTTGGATTGTTGCACTATCAAATACAACTATCCCCTATAGAATTACTATATCCCTTAATCGTCAAGATTACAGGTCATTCGATGAAACGCTATTAGGCTCTTCCCATCTCCTTGCTGAACATTATGCCCATATGGTGGTGGCTCTTCATTCTATTCTGACTGAATTGGATAGCCAGGCAATATCATCTGACAATCTTCGTGTATATCTGGACATGCGCATTTCGGAGTATGAATGGTCTCATCTCATGAATCTAACAAAGAGTATAGACCTTGTTGGATTCAGTGATATTGTTAGAAGATCGCTGGACTCAACACCATCTGGTGATTTGCTCAGTTATATTGGCTACTTCACGGATTTAATCGAAGACACCACAATTGGCGTCAATTTAGTAGTAGAAGGTTTTGTCATTGACGATCTGATTGATGGGGATGCAACTATGATGAAATTCTGTGGCGTCTCACCTGAAGTAATAACGAATCTAGATGCGAACCTAGAAGTTGCATGTGAAAGAAGTAGGTACTCTGAAACCATGGACGGAGATGTTGGAGAGTATCTGGTTCATACATATTCAGTTTCTCCGTATGTAAATTCAATGCGTATAGGCGTAGCTGGAACAAGTACTACTCTAGAACCCATCCAATTACCTGTCTATCAATCAATCGATGAATTGGTTCGTGATATCGCACGAGCATCCGGAAATGGTATTCAGGAAATTGTAGTGTCCTCCTTGCCATCAATTCTACATTCGTTTGGGAGTAGTGCGATTACTGAACTCTATACTGCAGTACATCTTCAGGAAAGTGTGGCTACTACATATACCTTCAGAATATTTGCTTTGAGAGCAGTAGTAATGGCTATTGATTCGTTCGATTTTCTCATGTATTAGCTGCTTTGAGATATACCTCGAAGACGCCATTCCAGATTTCGCTATCCTTTGCTGGTTTGATTAGAATATCCCCGCCAACATTGACCCCTAAAGGCTTAGCAGGACTCTTTTTCCAGATATCACTAAAGATCAGTGAATGCACATTCGTCTGAAAATCTTCTGTTACCAGTGAGATGTTATTCTCGATGTATGCCTCGTCAATGCCCATTGGCATGAGGTCTGCAGTTGTTCTAAACATACGGTCTTCGGTGACTGCCCCGACCTTAGTATCAAAGATGTAACCAATTCCCCCTACTAGATAGAAAATCCCCTGAGGGACTACCGGTCTGTCGCTCACAGCAATAATATTCTCACCTGAAAGGAGTATATAGTCTGGACCGGCAACATTGAAAGGGATTGCCGCAGCTTCGGCGGAAACCTCATCGAGTTTAAGATCTTTTGAAAGAAACCAGTCAAGAGTACGAACTCGTTGGGCGAAAAGAAAAGGTGTAAAATCGCCAAAATGGATGACATTCTTTGCCTTTCGTAGAACAACATCAATTGTCCTCTGACAATTCTTTAGAAACCCCAATCTCTCAGCGGATGATTCAAGTTTTTTATGCGATGCAATTACAACCTTAAGAAAATCCAAATCCTTAAACTTAGCTAGAATCGTATGGCATAGATAGCTTCTATCTGTGCTTTCAAGGAATCCATCATTCTTAACAATGCTACTTGGAATTTCATTGTGATAGAATATTTGTCTTGGTTCTCGTATTCCCTTCTGCTTGAAGAATACACCAACATCAAATCCGTGAGTTGGTACATCTGCAAGCTGTCTGGTGAAAGCTCCCCCAGGCACTATTTCTCTAGTTGTCGTTTTCTGATAGAGCTGGGAATATTTGGAGAAGATGTCTGTTTTTGACATTGCCACACAATCCGTTACTTCTGCATATTTACGATATGTTCTATTATCTGTTAGGGTGTCGTGTATTTCAATCTAGTTCGATGCTAGTCGAATCATCCGCAATCTATAAAGGGGTGATACCTAGGCGTGAATAGTCAGTGCAGAATGTGCTATGTACTCAAGGTGGATCACGATGGAACGAAAACAGAGAGCCGGCCTTATCACCGTTTTGGGCATTGTGATTTTTCTAGGGTCTATGTTTTTACTTCTCCCACTGGCTAATTTCTATCTTCTTTCTCTCCTTCTAATGTTCGTGGGAGTCATCATGATAGGCATAGGTGGCGCAATGATTAAAGACTTCGACAAATCATTGGACCAACCTGCTGAGGAATGTTATTACTGCAAGGGTACCGGAACCATTGATGGACCCGACGGTTCCAAGACATGTGCCAGATGCGGAGGAACCGGTGTATTCTCATCAGATTCTGAATAGGCAAAGCGGTGCAGTTCATGAACCGGCCTATGGTTATTGGTCATCGTGGCGCTCCCATACAAACACCAGAAAACACATTGGAATCTTTTGAAAGAGCAATATCTCTTGGATCAGATATGATTGAGCTTGATTTGCGGAAAACCGCTGATGGACACCTCGTAGTTATTCATGATTTCGATGTATCCAGGATTTCTACAAAAGTGGGATTGGTATTTGAGATGAATCTTACAGAACTCAAATCATTAGATTTAGGTGGAGGAAGCAGGATTCCTACTCTTCAAGAGGTTCTTGATTTATGCCACGGGAGGTGTAAGGTGAATATTGAGATTAAGGCCTTTGATTTGGAAAGAGAGGCATTAGATGCTGTGCGAAATCGATCTATGCTTGGTGATGTTATCTTCTCCTCATTTCTTCATGAAACCCTAACCACAGTAAAAAGCTTGGAACCAAGAACGGAAACTGCAGTTCTTTATGATAAACCCATGGAAGATCCAGTATCGTATGCAAAGGATTTGCAGGCATCGGCAATCAATCCGTTATTCATCTACCTCGAAAAACCAATTATACAGAGCGCACATGATGCTGGTCTCAAAATCAATCCATGGACTATCAATGATGAAGATATGATGATAGAGTTTGTCCGAATGGGAGTCGATGGTATCATTACTGACTATCCTGATGTGTGTTATCGAGTGATTCAAAGAATGGGAAGATGAAATGAATTTCATTGATCAACTAGTTTTTCTATGAATTCAAAAACGTAGGAATGTGCTATATTTCCAGTTGGGTTGCAAGCGATAACATGTTCCGCACCTTCAATGACGTGAAGTTTTCTATTCTGTGTAAGACGCGTTAACCCAATGGAGTGGATTGTTTTCTCCCAACAATAACCATTAGGTGTTCGTTCTTATCTGCTTCATCACCTGTCAGCGAGTCAAGGAACTCTATCTCACTAGTGT
>CAYMLT010000005.1:0-31186 GCA_964391265.1 uncultured archaeon | reverse complement strand
AAAAGGCATTCATCATATCGAGCTTACCCAAGTCTGCAAGAAACCTTCTGATGCAACAGCTCCCCCTTGAGGGAAGTGAATGTGGTCTAGATATTCAATGTGCTCTCCCTGTATCATTTCAAAACTACACATGTAACCTGTTCCAGAGGTTGTTGAGATCAGATGGCACATGGGTGACAGATGCATGGGGATTGCTGACCCAGGCAAGTTCATTGACCAAGAAAGAGCGATTGGTGGTCTTGGGCACAGACTACGAGGAACATCTCAGGGACACAGAGAAGGTGATGGATGCTGCGAGAAGTTAGGGAGAATGACGACTCTGCTGAGGATATTGCCAAGGAACGCGAACTGACCCTTGAAGAGAGGGAGAGAATCATCGAGGGGTATAGGAAAGAAACCGCAGCATCCCTGAATACAGGCATAGTCACAGATGAAACGGAAGGGGATGAGTCCACTGAGGAATTTGACAAAGAAATATTCACTCGTCGTCTGTTGACTCCTGAAGAAATAGATGCATTTCTGAAGAAATCCAAGATAATATCACCTGATGAGATTGAAGCTAGTGATGGACCAGAGGAAGATACCCAAATTCGAAACCATCTCATTTCCATTGAAACAAATGAAAGAATTACTGAACTGGTGGAACAATCGGATGATAATAGACCAAGCGTAAAACAGACTCTCGAAGCCATAATGAGTTTACCTCAGATTAGTGACACTGGGATAGAGTCCTACGAACACTCCTCCATTTCACGACTAGACTTTCAGAAATTACTTCATAGACATCCATATGTCCGCGAAATTATGGGGTTCGACAGACATTTGCATCATGTCTATGCGTATTTTGAAGTAAAGCGGATGCTAGAAGATGGAACTATCAGTTCGAAAACACAAGGAGAGTTAGCTGAGAAATTAGATATATCAAGTAGTAAGTTGAGCATGTGCATCCACGATAAGGTCACGCCTTTGCTAATTCGAATGCTAGTCAGTCGCGAGCACGCTCGATTGAATTATTTTTCAAAATTCTCTCCCGAGGTTTTTGAACATAAAATCGAACCTGAATTGATATACAAACACCTACGACAACACTCACTCACTGACAATATATCTGTGAGAAGGTTTGCTGAATCCATACTCAGAATTCTTGAAGAATCCAGAACAGAATCAAAAATCCGGTGGATTGATTTTCGAACTTATCGGAATGATATAGGTCCAAAGTGGTTTCCAGATATTGTAGAATTCATAAATCAAAACCGGTTGGCAATAGAAACGGAAATCAACAATATTCATGACAAGGAAAACGAGTCAAAACACTATATCCGACTGGGAATCGTGGACAACAAGCTTTTCATTCGTTCTTGTAGCACTAATGAGTTCGATTGGATGCGGTTGTATCAAAAAGAGATGTTCCACTTTGTTGACCCCGAACTGAAATCCAATTTACTTTCTGAAGCAAGAAAACGAATGGGAATTGGAAATACTTTCTTTGGTAGATTAGTTGGGCAAATAACCGATTATGATCGAAAAGTGTTCAAAGGAAAAGGGGATAACTCAGATCTACAAAAGAAAACGACCTTTTTGAAAGGAGCTACACTATCACTGATACTCGATACCTGCAACCTTCAGATTGAGGATATTGGAGATGAAATACTATTCATTGGAAGAAGTGACCGTTATGGAATAAGAAATCCTTGTTTTTCAAAAGATGGCAAGGCAATACGCCAAGCGTTTGCAAAGTTTTTTGGATGCGGGCTATCTGATGGGACTATAGATATGAATCATAGATTTTCTTATTTTGAATCGCAAAAAGAACGTGTTGACATAGTTAGGAATCATTTCAACTTTCTTGGGAATACCGATGTAACCGAAAGAGAATGTGAAGATGGTACTATCAATCTTAGATATCCTAGTGTAGTATCAAGATTGCTCGAGTTTCTAGGGTTTCCAATTGGGGACAAGATCATTCAGGATGTTCGATTACCAACATTCATTCGTGAGGGGGATGCTGATTTAATATGCGTCTATTTACGACAACTCTGGGCCGAAGATGGAGCCTTTATTTCATACCTTGTCAATGGAACGAAACAAAGGGCCTACTTCAATTGGACCCGTGCAAGAGTATTATGTGACCCATCGAAAGGTGATAGATACAACATAGTCCAAGAAATAGCCCCTGAACATATTCAACTTATCAGGAAAAAAGGGAATTTTGCAAATGATGTAATTGGACCTAGATATGTGCTATACAGGGGAGCACTTGTAAAACAAATGAATTCCCACCACCAAGAAAACTCAGAAATTGCTAAATCTCTCTTAGAAATCATTGAAGCAAACATACCACAACTGTTGAATGATGAAAGGAAAATTCTTCAAAAAATCGGTGTAAAAGCAAGACCCGCGTTTCGGAAAGTGACTTTATATTTGAATACGGGAAGAGTGTCTTCCTTATGGACTGCTGAAACAACATCATTGGACAATGCAATGAGAACAGCTTTGATGGCACCTCCCGAGGACAAGAAGAAGCTGTCAAAGGTTAGAATCTGGGTCCAATCCAATCCACGTAGATATCGAAGAATTCTTGAAGAACTTAGGAAAAAGGGCTTCTCACCATTTCAGTTCAACATATAAAGGCGCGAATCAGTTCCCCCACTCATAGCCCAACTCATTGCCGAGGAGGTCAAGTCTCACATTGAATGACAATACGAAGAATCTGTTTGTAGTACTACATAATATCCACTCCGTTTCCAGATTAGTGGAAACAGCCCAAGTTGTGTATGGACTTGGCTTTCAAAATTATGTTGTTACCAAAGCTGAGGGTTCAGCAGCTCAATCTGGAGTCCCTGATGCCAATCGCCTAGCCATAAAGATGAAACGAAACTTCATGGTATTGCCAGATATACGAGATGTGTTGGACCTTTTTGAAGTTGAAAAACCACTCATGGTAGTATCCCCCGTTCTAACAAAAGACAGGATTGACTTTGACGGTCTTCGCGAACGAGTTGCTTCGGGAGAGAAGATGGTAATTGCCCTTTGTGGTGGCAACAGTTCCTTCTCACGTAAGGAAATGGATCTTGGTGAATGTGTGAGTCTTGAGGCTGATGTAGATATCGGGCCCTCCGGATCTGCTGCTGTAATCCTCTATGCGTTAAAGTAGAGAATTCTCTATTCCTTTACGCCTACAAAGAGACCGGTTCTCTCCATGAGGCCCGGTTCAACATAATCTACTTTGAATCCATTATCTTCCATTGTATTCTTGAATACGGATTTAGGAAAAATACCCATTGGACTTGGGTCAACAAAATGCTCCACACCTTCTTTTGTTGCTATAAGAAAGTGGAAATTCAGATACAAGATATTGCCTTCCATTCTACTGGCATTCACACGTGCTACCTTAATGTCGGGATTGTCCAGAGTTAGTAGCCCTATTGACTTCGGGTGAATATTCTCCGCGGTAAGAAAGGGTTCTATAATCACAACGCCACCAGAGTTGGTGTGCTTAGCAAACGTTTCAATGGCATCTGATAGTTTCTCTTCTGTTGTGAGATGACCTATAGCACCAAATAAACAGGTCATTATGTCAAATTTCATGTCCAAATTCATGGTAGTCATATCCTGTTGGAAGAACTGAACATCCTTGAATCTGTCCCGAGCAACTTTCAACATCTCTTCACTCAAGTCCACTCCAGTGACTTTGTAGCGTTGTCTGAGGTAATTGATGTGGGCTCCTGTACCACATCCAACATCCAAGAGATTGGTACCCTCAGTTGACTTGTATTTACCAATAATCTCCACAAGTCTCTGAGTCTCCTTCTCATAGTCTTTCCACGAATACATCTCATCATAGTACTTGGCCATTATCTCATAGATGCCTGTCATATTCGAATCTTAGCCATGACTTGATGATAAGCTATACGAAAAACGCTACAAAAGAAATTGGTGGGCCGGATGCGATATATCCGAGAGTCACGGAATGTGATCCTCTTTGAACGCACGATCCCTTGGATCCGAACCAAGAATCATACCAAGCTAGACCACCGACCCATAGTGTTGAATCCTCTGTGCCAGTGATTTAATCATTTCGTTGCGAACTTGTCGAATTGTATCTCTCTTGAAGGCTCGCTACATCTCCAAGGAAAATTCCCTCGGTGCTGTATACTTCAGACGAAACCAAGCTTGCACAACCATTTTCATGAAGTGGTCCCTGAAGAGCCACCTTAGGACGGTTCACATAGACTCCCGTGAGTATCTCATTGAAACTTGGCAGAACCACTAATGCACAGTCATCATCCTTCAATTCTAGTTGGCCTCGGGCTCGTCGTACACAGTTCTTACTCAATCTACCTCTCAGGACGACCGGTATGATCATCGATGCTCTCAGTCTGTTTCCTCTTCCTATTTCGGGGGAAGACACATCCTTTAGACGACGAACTGTTGGATGGTTGTGCCCTATCACCATTATCTGACAGTCCAATATCTCGGCTGATGGCCATGCATGACCATGAAGAAGACCTATTCTGTACGAGTCAATCTCCAAGAGATGCCCATGAACATCTGCAACATGTACATTCCTTGGTAACAACGCCTCAATTTCTCCGTCATGATTACCTGGAATAACAATAACTTTGGCCATCTCAGAGAGTTTTTCCATGAACATAGGGATATCTCTCCAGTTCACCATTCTATCTATTGTAATTGTATGTTTTACATCTCCGATAACGTAAATTTCATCAATTGAATACTGATTAACGAGTTTCTCTACTCTTCCATACATCGATTGCCATAGGGACGGAAAGGACACCCCTTTACGCTCCGCGATATCCGTTTCATAACCCAGATGGATGTCAGCAATGACGAGAACTGAGATATTCTCGCCGCGGAATATCATCCCTCTATCAGCAAAGATAGATTCCATTTCATCTGAAGAAAGCAATACACACGATTTTAACGTACGCCTATGACAAATAGGAGCGAGAAAGATGATACTTCCGCCTCACGAAATTAAAATGCTATCAAAAAAGGAACTCACACAGAGTGATATCGAACACTTCAAAGAGAAGTATGGTAAACGGTTTGTGAGGGCACTACGGTCAGTGGAAGAAAAAAAGGTATTGAGATACCATTTTCATCCAAGCGATACGATAACATGGATTGTACGAGGTAAACGAAGAGAATACATGATAATTCCTGATATTTACTGCACATGCAGAAGTTTCTATCAAGATGTTGTTATCTCACGGGAGTCTACGATGTGCTATCACCTGCTAGCTCAGAGAATAGCTGAAACCAGAAACCAGTATCAGAGCCCCGATGCAACTGATGCAGATAGACGGAAGCTAAATGTTGAATGGCGAAGAACTGACTGAGGACCAGTAGTACTTTTTCACCTCTGAGGATACTTTTTTAAACCTGCCAAAGGTGTGGCACGCTGTCGAGCAAACGAGTCGAGTTGAGCCCATGTTGCGCATCAATAACCTACCAAAATTCGTTGTCATAGCCATGACACTAATGATAGTACTTTCCAGTGTTCAGGGTACAGTAAGCGCTCAGGTTGGCGAGCTAGATCCAATCGTAGTCATGTACGATGCAAGTCATGGTCCGCAATTTGCAGCAAATGATGCAGATAATGGTTTCAAATTGATGCTTGATATGGTAAATTCCTCAACGAGATATATCGTTCATGTGAACGAAGAACCTCTCAATGTGACTATTCTGAATGGTGTTGACATTCTGATTATTGCGGCGCCTGATACATCAGCTCCATTTACCCAGGAAGAAACCATCGCAATTGATGAAATGATGACGAATGGCAGTTCTCTATTGCTTCTTGGTGATCCGCGTATCGACCAAAATTCGACTTACTGGAATTCTCCAACGGCCTTCAATGATATTGGTGAGAATAAAGCGTCAAATGATTTTCTTGATGCAATGAACATCACTGGCGTCAGATTCAGCGAAAACGGGACAGAGGATTACCAATCGGGGGACACAATGTTCGATTACGAGCATTCCCTTAACTCAACATATCCTTTCGTTATTCAGTTGGATGCAACAACATGGGACACCACTCATCCACTCTTCAAGAACATAAACACACTTGTAACAATGACTGCAACCCTAAAGCCTCTAGAGGCATCAACTGAGGTTGCAACTAGTTACGACACATCCTTTGCACAGTATAGAAAGGGTCCCAATACATTTGCTAACTATTCCTATCCAAACATGACCTTGGCAGAATTTGCTGAACACCCACGATCATACTCTGCAATCAACGGTACATTTCCATCATGGATTTCAGCCTTCGAATATGGTAACAGCAAGGTCATTGTTGCAGGATCTGCATTGATGTTTTCGGGAAGAACTCTGGATTTGCCTGAGAGCGAACTAGAATGGTTCTATCAGGGTGATAATGCTCGATTCTTCATGAATATGATGAGCTGGTTATCAGATGGGTTTGTTCAAAGCCCAGATGCCATTATTCCAATGGCAATTCTTTCATCAGTCATTCTTGTTGCAGGTGTGGTTGTCTATCTATTCAAGAAGATTAGATAATCTACCAGTCGGGGGGATCTATTCCCCTCGTCTGTAAAACCCTCTCAATGGAATTCTTCAACTCTTCAAAGCCAGTGCGTTTCAGAGCTGAGAGCATTATCACATCGGGGTCCTCACCGGGCACCGCTTCTGCAAGCTGCTGTCGGAGGTATTCCATCTCTCTAGGGATTTGCTTCTTCTTCAGCTTGTCAATCTTATTGGCTACCACAATAACTGCAGGTGCTATTTCTGAGAGGAAGCCATAGAATTCTACATCAATGGGTATTTCCCCCCTGTTACCCCACCTTTCAACGAGCTCCTGAAATAGTGAAATATCGATGATTAGAACCGCAGCCGCCATTTGATCACTCCAATCCTCTAACCATTCTATGATTTGGCTTTTCATCTCCTCAATAGCATCCTTACTCGATCTAGACATGAATCCGAAGCCGGGAATATCTACAAAATCAACGGAGTCCATATCGATTGTTTGTTCCCATCTTGTACTCCCTGGATGTTTTCCTACACGAATCTTCTTACCAGTTAATCCTCTAATAGCACTACTCTTGCCAACATTACTCCGGCCCGCAAACACAATAATTGGTTTCTTCTTTCTAGGACCAGAAACTTTTCGTACGCTCATATTCCTTCTCCGCTAAGGCAATTGCTCGTAAGGCTGTAAGTCTATCTGTCATACCTGGGCGAAGTAACCTAGATGCAGTTCTAGGTCCTATTCCTCGGCCTGCAAGGACAAACAATGCATGCCTTCCATACCTTGCAACGAGGTCTGCAACTAGTGCTCCCGCTTTGAATACCTTTTCTTCTTCTTTATTCAGAGATTTGTCCTGCACTCGTTTCCGAATGATCTTCTGCAGATCAGCATCAGAAGGTCGCACAGCTGCAATCATCTTGGAACCACAGACTGGGCAGATAACCTGATTATCAAGAGTAGAAATCGTCCTGACAGAATTCCAATCTCCTTTTCCCATGCAAATTAATCTGAACTTCTTTGACAATAACCGATCCTCCATCATTCGAAGCACCTCACTTTCATCAGTTATCTCTCCCATGACCTCAAAACGAGTTTTTTCTTCCACTATGAGGCGTGCAAGAGGAGAAGCTTTAGTTGTGTTCACAAGATGAACACCAATCTTCCCAGATGCTACTCCCTCAAAGACCATGATGACACGTTCAATCTCAAGTTTGTCAGCAAACACCTCACGCATTGTTTCCTCATACACCGGGGTCCCCTCGAAAGATTTCATCAACATCCTCACAGGTATCTCTCGTACCTTGGAATCCCGTCTGATGATATCCATTCTCTTTCCTACATGAATAAATCGCGAGGCAAATGTCTGCGTATGCTTCAGGGAAAGTCTGAGAATTTCAGTTACCTGTTCGGCATTGTATTCTTTGAGAACATCCAAAATTTGCCGTGGGTTAATTGTATCTTTAGAGGTGAAAAGTACCCTATAGGGGTCTCGCTCGACACCTACTTCCGTTCCAAGTCTCGTTGTTAGCAGAGCCGCAACAACCACCCCAAGTGTTTCGTTTGCTTTAGTTCCTAGAGGAGCGTGAATAACCAACCCTCCTTCAAAGCTTTCGACGACAAGTAGGTCCTCGGAGGGAAGAGCCCCCAACACATCTTGAGCCTCTTTCACTACTTTTACCAAGTAATCCTGTGCCATCGAAGAGAGTTCGTACTCGTCCCCCAGCCAATCACTTCCAATTGAATCATCATCCGTAATTACCCGGTTCCATACTCTTGCTACTTCTACTGCAACCTCAAACGGGACTGGTATCATCTCGCCAATCCATCTAGGTGCCTCACTTTCGGTGCCAGTTGCTGGTGCACATAATACTTCTCCAGTTTCCTCATCTACTGAAACGACACTCCAAGGTCGTCCTCTAATTACAAAGACTGACCCTGACTCCACATTTTGAGAAACAAAATCCTCGTCCAGAACCCCTATACTGGATCTAGTTGCAATGTCCACAGCTCGTACTTGTCGCACATCTGGTATTGTGCTCAAATGTTCATAGTAACTTGTCCGAGTCTTTCCGTAACGTTTTATCAGATTACCTTCTTTCACTATCATTCTTCTATCAATCATGAATGCAAGTAATTTTCCTAGCTCTTCAGAAGTCACCGTTCTGTATGGATATGCAGATTTTACTAATTCGAGCAGGTCTGTAAATACAATCTCATCTTGATCTAGCAATATGCCATTGATTTGTTGGCAGAGTACATCCCAAGATTTCTGAGGAATTCTTGCATTCTCCACTCTGTTTTTCCGTGCTCTTCCTAAAATCACACCTGATTCAGTAATGTCGTCCAAATTAGCTGTAGCGATGATGACGCCTTTTGGAACCTTTCCTACAGTATGTCCAGAACGACCAATCCGTTGTAAGGCTCGAGATACTTCCCTAGGCGAAGAGTACTGAATCACAAGGTCGGCTTGGCCGATATCAATACCCAATTCAAGACTGGATGTTGCAATTATAGCCTTTGACAATCCTTGCTTCAATTTGTTTTCTGCTTCTAATCGAACGTTTTTTGCAAGCGATCCATGATGGACATCAAATTCATAGGAGGTTCCTAATGCTCTCATTTTGGCACCCAATACCTCTGCAAAGGATCGTGTGTTTGTAAATACTAGAGTCGAAGTATGTTTCTCAATGAGCTCAACTATTGTTCGAAGTCGTGCAACAGAATGTGGTGGGTATGATAATCGTCTACCAAGCTCCTTGTCCTGTTCGTCTGGCATGGGCATCGCAACACCAAGAATCATCCTCCTTGTATCGTATCCTGCCCAGACTGACCTTACAGGTCGATTAGTTCCACCAAGGAGGCTGGCAACTTCTTTTGGGTTTCCTACCGTGGCTGAAAGACCAATTCGGATGGGTGGAATGCGTACTATTCTGTTCAGTCGTTCAAGACCTAAGGAGAGCTGCGTTCCTCTTTTACTATCTGCCAGTTCATGTATTTCATCCACTATCACTGCAAATACCGTTTTGAGATGTTCACGCATCCTTTTTCCAGGAATTATTGCCTGCAGGGATTCTGGCGTTGTTATCAGGAGATTAGGAGGAGTGATAGCTTGTTTGCGTCTTCCATATGGTGTTGTATCTCCGTGCCTTACAGATACTGTGATGCCTAGATGTTCACAAAGATCTTCAATCCGTTTGAAAACATCCCTGTTCAGTGCTTTCAAGGGTGTAATGTAGAGAATGTAGATGCCGTAGAGATCTTGTTTTGATTTCTGTCGGTATAGTACATCCAAGAGCGGAAGCAATGCCGCCTCGGTCTTGCCACTACCTGTCGGAGATAGAAGAAGTGTATGAATTGGTTCTCCGAGTAGTATGGGTATGGCGCGTTCCTGAATATCAGTAGGGACTTGGATTCCTTGCGTCGCCAAAAAATTTGTCAGATCTTTGTGAATATTTCGAAACGCATTCATCAGGAGGATTTCTCCCGTGTCCTATGCTGTATTTCATTTATGAGGATGCGTATATCTGTGACAAGTGTTACTTCAGCATCTGCCATCTTCCTTTCCAGCATGGAGATTGCTTCTTGAATAGTCACGCATTCTTCAGATATCTCATCAATAAGCGCTCTAACAATATCAAGATTCGAGATGTGTCCCGCAATATTCTCGAAAGACCGTTTAAGTATAGCACCGACGTTCATCGGGAGTTCTCTCCCGGAGGATCATTTATTCCTCTTCAGTATCAGTTCCATATACAGCGTATCCTAGAATGATAGCCAATGCCAAAATGCCTAGAGCATTGAGGACAACAAACATCACTGATTTAAGAAATTCTGGGTCAAGCTGCATTGGAATCGCGCGTCCTCGGATGAACCTCGCTTATAACCATTGCTGAAAGTAACCTTTTGTACTAATCAACAGACCTGAATCGGCAGCTCTGGCAGATGCCATTGAGAGAAGGCAAGGAATATCTCTAAGAAATAGATGAGTTGCCTTTCTGTGGAAATTCCAAAGCCAATCTATACTTCCACTTTTCGCGACTGATAAAAGAGGTCAATGAAATCCCCATAAACGTCCACGGGTTCCGTGAGAGAATTTATGGATGTAATATTCTTTTCAAGCTGACAAGACCCGCATTTTACCATCGCAAGACCATTGTCTCGATAGAGCTCTATTTTCACTGCAGTATTACCACACGATGGACACGGATATACATCTGGAATTCTTTTCTGTGGTCTTCGTCGTACTTTCTGTCTTCGTCGTCTTCCCACGGTGACTCACCTATGTTTACCTATTTCACACAAATCGGAGTAAAGCCCCAAAAGAAATAGGCAAGCTGCTCCGCAGAAAGTACTCATTTAAGGATTTTGTTACACCCCCCATTTGGGCAATTTCAATCGTGCAGCGCGATTCAGGTACGCAAAAGTCCCATGCCAAAGCTTTCTTAACGGACGAATGCCGGCAAAAAATACAATGTCCGACCTCTCAAAAAACGCCCAATGTGTTCTAAAAATTCTCGAAGACGAGGACTCATTGACCACCTCTGAAATCCTTGAACACGCACGAAACCCACGTTTCGAGGAGATATGTACCGATTGTGCTGGTGGCGATACCTTTGTTGTGGCAGCAAATCAACTAGTCGAAAAAGGACTGATTACAAAGAAATTTGGCAAGGGCGGCTACAGATGGCAGCTTGTTAGGGAATGATAAACAATGACTGACTGGAAGCGAATCAGAGAAGACTTTCCTGTTTTGAAACGAATAATCAATGGTAAACCACTGGTCTATCTCGACAGTGCATGCATGTCATTGAAACCTAGACCAGTTATCGAAGCAATGAACGAGTACTATGAACGTTTTCCAGCTTGTGGCGGAAGGAGTATTCACAAGCTAGGTGAAGAAGCATCTGAAGCATATTCTGCAGCTCGTGGGAGATTTGCACGTTTCATAAATACATCTCATGAGGAAGAAATAATCTGGACTCGCAACGCAACTGAGGCACTGAACATAGTCGGACGCTGTGTGAAATTACCCAAAGGTTCCAAGATTATTACAACATCTCTTGAGCATCACAGTGGGTCTTTGCCATTCGTAGAGCGCGCAAAGCGAGATGGGCATCCCATTGAAATCGTTCAGGCCCAATCTGACGGAACCTTTGATTTGGAAGACTGGAAGAAGGCGATTGACCCCCATACTGGGCTTGTTTCCGTAGTTCATTCTTCTAATGTAACCGGAACGGTCGCACCGATGCAAGAAATCGTTGAGATTGCTCATGATCGTGGTGCTTTAGTAATGTGTGATGATGCCCAATATGCACCACATCATCCATTGGATGTTCAGAAGATGGATGTTGATTTCTCCGCGATATCAGTTCACAAGATGTGTGGTCCAACTGGTATGGGTGTTCTCTACGGTAAGGAAGAACATCTTAGCTCAATGGACATGTTCATGTATGGCGGCGACACGGTAAGTGATGTCAAGTACGAGAATGGCGTAATTATTCCAGAATACCTTCCTCCTCCCGAGAAATTTGAAGCGGGTCTTCAGAACTATGCCGGTGCAATTGGTGCTGGAGCAGCAGCTGAGTATCTGCAGGGAATTGGTATGCATGAGATCGAGAAGCATGAACGTTCGTTACTGTCGGTTGTTCTGAAGAAGCTTATTGACATGGATCATGTCGATATCATCGGCACGGATAATATAAACATCAAAACAGGCTTGGCCACATTTATTGTTGATACAGTGGAATCAGCCCATGACGTTGCCACATTTCTCAATGATGAATATAGCGTCATGGTTAGATCTGGATGGCATTGCACGGGTCCCTTCCACTATCAGCTTGGCATTGAGCCAACCCGTGGTACAGCAAGAGCTAGTTTCTATCTCTACAACACCATGAAAGATGTAGAAACCTTCCTTGAGGGTATGAGAGCCCTGATTGAGGCTTCCTCCTAACCGAGGTAGTCCTCAATACTTGTTTTCATTCTCTCTATTTCTGTGGCGGGGTCTGCGAAGGAGAGGCTTGATGCGGTAATATCAAGCGAATCTCTGTACTTGCTGATCCGTCCCTTTACCACAACATAGCTACCCAAGACACGATCAGAGTTCTTATCAATTGGTGCCTTTTCATTTTTCGACTTATCAATTAAGTCCTGAGCCTCATTAGCAGTCATCCCTAGCAACTCCTCACCTGCTTCTCCGAATAATGTGGCTCTGATTGTGCCAGAGCCATCATCAATTGTAATCTTGTATAGCATTCGATAGTCAGGTTGGTCAACATCTCCACATTCTTTGCATTTGTAACCATCATCTACGAATTCTACCTTCTTTCTGCAAGTAGGACATGCAGGGTATACAGGACTGTTTTGACCCATAGCTACCACTATGCCACAAACTTCCAGAGTACTGCCTTCGGAGCTATCATCAATGTCTGCAATCATTGTGCGGCGCCCTGAACTTGTAGGAGCAACTTTAACTCCTTCAAGTTCAAGTTTTGCCAGCTTACTACCTTTTGGATTAATCTCTATCTCTGAGCTTCGTCCAACGCCATACTCGATATCATCACGGTATCCCTTCTTGACATAACCATGAAGTACCTTGATCACATCTCCCTCTTTGAGGTCCTTAATTTTATCAACATCTTCATTCCAGAATGCAGTACGTACTGTTTTTTCTGATTCGTCTGCGATAATGATATTCTGCACTTGCCCAGATTTTCCATCCTTTTCG
Organism: uncultured archaeon; assembly: GCA_964391265.1. GTDB lineage: Archaea > Asgardarchaeota > Thorarchaeia > Thorarchaeales > Thorarchaeaceae > MP5-2226. The sequence goes on along the minus strand of CAYMLT010000005.1, from coordinate 17,939 downwards.
AATTGATTGGGTGGAAATATCCTGAACACTTTTCCTTCCAAATCAACATCACGCATTCCCACTTTCATATCCGCGATAGTCACTCGTCCTAGTGGGTCTGCTGCTGGAATATCGCGCTCCTCAGTTTTAACCTTGATTTTCTTATCGAGATTGCGTTCAATTGTAGAGGACCGTCCTGCATGTACCTCTATCTCGCCTTCATTCCGCCCGGCTCTTGTCATTCCCCCAGTAAGTTTAATCACTTCGCCCTCCTGAATTTCTGAAGCAGCATCTGCATTTTCGTCCCAGAAAACGAATCGTGTTGTTCCTGTTTCGTCCCCTACAACCATGCTGAGGACCTTACCCTCACTTCCATCCTTCTTACGAGTGAATGTGGACAGATTGAACACTCGCTCAACTTTCACTGTTAATGTGAGGTCATACAGACCTTCTACCAAGTCGGCAATATTATTCGACTTGGGCTCGCCAATCTCAATATCAAAGTCTTCAATCTCTTTGTCCCCAAGGATCCTAATTCCTCCCATTCGCCCCAAATTTAGCTCAAGTGCGTCGCGAAGGCCTTTCTTGACATATGCCCCTCTAATCTGAATCACATCGCCAATAGAAACAGTTTCCTCTGCTTCTCCCTCGACCGCATTAGTCCTGTCGTCCCAAAGCGTGACGCGAATCTGTCCTGTTTCGTCTGCGACTTTCAGACTTGCGACCTTGCCTTCTCCTCCATCCTTCTTTGCGAAGGTACGCACAGTCCCGACGTGGGCAACTTTCGCAGTAATAGTGACATTTCTTGTACTTTCAGTAATATCCTCAATTTTCTGACGAGCTTTGATTGATACTTGTTGTAGATCGATCCCTAGCTCGCGTGCAACAATCATAGCCGCTGATTCTTCATTTACAACCTCAGGGCCCAATTCCTGCCTTTTTTCTTCAATCATTTTCATTATTGCCTTTCTATCATACTCAGGCAATTGTTTACGAATCAGCTCAATAGTTTCTTCAAGGGTCAGCACAGTACTTCCCATCCAATCTCAAAGTTCATGACCACAAGGTCATAGTACGGTTCCGCGCGATGCCTTTAAAGCTCACTACTCGTTTGCGGCGAGCTAATGCACAGCATCTTCGACTATATCGGTAGAATTGAGTATGCATCCGCGCGATTTTGCTTGGTTTTTAGTTTTTTCTTGCAGCCTATGCCAAAAGACAATAAGTCCATTAGTCCAATACCGTAGTGATGAGATGTGACCGAGGATGCACCTAAACTTCCAAAGCATAGCTTCAGCTATGGAGTATATTTTCAATCATTGAGCGAAGAAGTAGAGCGAATATACAAGGTCGCAGAAGAGGCAAGAGCAAAAGGAATTGACCCCTCTACTAGGGTCGAAATACCTCCCGCACATGATGTGGCAGCTCGTGTCGAGGCCACTCTTGATGGCCCAATTGGAGTTGCTAAGAGAATAAGGGAACTTCAGAGTAAATTCAAAGAGCTTCATAGTGATAAGCCGCGAGAAGAAGTTGCATTTGCAATAGCTAAAGAGATTGCGAAAGGTGAACTGGGTGGAATAACTGACCACGAGAAGGCTGCTGATAAGGCGGTCCGTGTGGCTCTTGCTATTCTTACCGAGAGTATAACTGCGGCCCCTTTGGAAGGGATTTCAAAGGTATCAATTAGAGGAATTGAGCCTCAACAATATCTTGCCCTCTATTTGGCAGGTCCTATCCGAGCGGCTGGTGGCACTGAAGCAGCAGTGACAGTTCTTGTTGCAGATTATGTTCGACAGGTCTTGGGAATACCTCCATTTGTTTCCACTGAGGAGGAAACAGAACGATCTCTTGAGGAAGTCGAGCTTTATGCGCGCCATGCTAATTTACAGCACTCTGTATACCCTGATTTGATTAGATTCGCAGCATCCCACCTTCCAATTATGCTGACAGGAGAACCAACTGAGGAATTCGAAGTATCCGCAGGCCGTGATTTAGATCGTATTGAATGGAATAGAGTACGCGGAGGAGCTGTGCTGGTATTAAACGACGGTGTTGTGGGACGAGCCGCCAAACTTGCAAAAATAGTACATCGTCTCGGAATTGAAGGGTGGGAGTGGCTGGATGAGATTGCCGCGAAAACATCCAAAGCTAAATCTCCTGAAGATGAAGCAACAGACAACAAGCTGGAACCGAAATCTGATTATCTCGCAGATGTCATCGGCGGCAGACCAGTGTTTTCACATCCCTCTCGTATTGGCGGCTTCAGACTCAGGTATGGTCGTTCACGGAATACTGGACTTGCAGGAGTAGGCGTGCATCCTGCTACAATGTTACTTGTCGAAGGATTTCTTGCCCCAGGCACCCATATTCGGACGGAACGCCCCGGAAAGGGTTCCATAGTTGCGCCAGTGGATACCATTGAAGGACCGATAGTAATGCTGACGGACGGGTCAGTCAAGCAAATACATACTTTCGAAGAAGCCAAAGCTGCAAAGGGAAAGGTTGAACGAATAATTGCACTTGGTGATATTTTAGTTGGGTTAGGAGAGTTTCTTGAGAACAACCACCCACTTGTTCCATCTGGCTATTGTGAAGAATGGTGGTCCCATGAACTGGAACATGCATGTGCTAATCTTAGCCACTCAAAGCTCGAAACGAAAATCAGTGGAGGATATATGACACCTGAAGATCTAAACGCATTCATAGAATCTCCACTGACAATTCGACCAACGCCCGATCAAGCCGTATACATCTCACATAAACTGGGAGTTCCACTTCATCCCCGGTATCTCTATCGATGGTCGGCCGCATCAAAGGATGAGGTTTCGATGCTGAGAGATTATCTTCTTCAGAAACATGTTCTGAAAGACGATGATGGAACGAGTTTTATCACAATACCTTCCAAGGCATCAGTAAAGGCTGTACTTGAACGAATAGGAATTCCTCACATTCCCATTAAGGGGAAAAAGATACGCCTTTCTGATGATCCAGTGACTATTCTTGCACAACTCGGGGATCCAAACAAGAAGGGTGAAGGCTCTGATGCTCTTGAGTACCTCAATTCTCTCTGTGATATTAATCTCAGGAATAAGGTTGGTTTCTCCGTAGGAGCAAGAATGGGACGTCCTGAAAAAGCGTTGGTGCGAAAGATGCGGCCTCCGGTTCAAGTTTTATTCCCTGTTGGCCGCACTATGGGATCTGAACGGAATATACAACGAGTGGCAGAGGGTTCTCAAGCGACTGGTGATTTGACCGGATTCCTTACAGAATCTGCCAATAGCTCGCCTTCCCAGGCACCATCCAAATTCACTTTGGAACTTGTCACTCGAAATTGTCCAAATTGTAAGAATGAAACCTACGAATCAAGATGTCCAGTGTGTAAATCGCACACACTGGTTCAACGGTGGTGTTCACAAAATGATTGCGGATTTCCCATTGATGAAACTACGGGAATGTGTCCTGTCAAACACGATGTGAATATGATTCGGGTCACACGTGAAGTTCCTATTGACATGCAGGCTTTACTTGATCGTGTTAAAGAGGAAGTTGGTGAACCACAAACATACAATCTACGCGGTGTTCTGGGTTTAACGAGTGATATGAAAATACCAGAGTATCTTGGAAAGGGAGTGCTGCGTGCCAAACATGATGTCTATTGCTATCGGGACGGGACTGCTCGCTTCGATGCAACTGATGCTCCACTTACTCACTTTACACCCGCAGAAGTCGGTGTCCCCTTTCATCGCCTTAGAGAGCTCGGTTACCTCACTGATATTGAAGGAGAACCGCTTGATTCAGATGACCAGATTTTAGAATTGAAAGTACAAGACGTTGTGATTCCTGAGAACTGTGGTGAATATCTGGTACAGCTCGGGAAATTCATCGATGACTGTCTAGAGAAAATATATGACGTTAAGAGATATTATCACTTTGAAATTCCCGATGATGTAGTGGGCCACCTTGTCATTGGCTTGGCACCACATACTTCTGCCGGAATAATTGGTAGAGTCATCGGATTCACAAGTGCAAGTCTTTGTTATGCTCATCCCTATTGGCATGCAGCAAAGAGGCGCAACTGCGACGGTGATGAAGACGCATTAATACTAGTTCTGGATGCATTACTCAATTTTTCACGATCCTATCTTCCCAAGGGCCGTGGCGGATTCATGGATGCTCCACTTGTACTATCAGTAATTCTCAATCCCTCAGAGGTAGATGATGAGAGTCACAATATTGAGGTCTGTAGAAGGTATCCAGCTCAATTTTATGAAATGGTCATGAAAGCACAGCATCCTCGTGTAGTCGAACACCTGGTAGATATTATCTCATCACGATTGGACACAGAAGCCCAGTACGAAGGATTTGGCTTCACTCATGGCACTACATCGATTAATGCCGGTCCCAAAAATACTGCATACAAGACACTAGGGAGTATGGCGGAAAAATTAAACGCCCAGCTTTATCTTGCAACACTCATAGACGCTGTAGATACTGCAGATGTTGCAGAAAGAGTGCTATCTCACCACTTTCTTCGTGATATTCGAGGAAATCTAAGAGCGTATGCGACACAGAAGATTCGTTGCACGAAATGTAATAGAAGCTATCGAAGGATTCCACTACTGAAGACAAAGAGGGGCGTACCTGTATGTCTTAGTTGTGGCTCCAAATTATCTCTCACCGTTAGACACGGGAACATATCCAAGTACTTGAAAATTGCACAAGAAATGATTGACAATCACGGGCTGGATCTATACCTTCAACAGCGTTTGAGATTAATAATATCCTCTTTGGATTCGCTCTTTGTTACAGAACAGACATCCCTGACTGACTTCTTTGAGAAAGAATCGTTCACTACTCAATCTCAATAGCCAGTTTCAGTAAGTCACGATCTTCAATCATCCCAATCAGGTTTCCAGCTGCTGAAAGAACAGGTGCTTGATCAATCTCGCTCTTCCTGAGAATACTCACAGCCTCTGCTACACTTGTGACCTCGCTTACGCTTATCATATTTTGAGTCATTACCTGACCTACAGGAACATTTGGCAGTTTGAGTAGTCTCTTAGTGACTACAAGGAAGTCTTTCGAAGTCCATCCCCAATCAACTTTAGATTCTTCTCCGCTGTAGGTGCCAGACACATTATCCTCAATTCTAACCTCAGAGAGATGAATGAAGTCACTTACTGTGATCAAGCCAACAACACCTCCACTTGCATTCACTATAACAAGTGCGCTACGACCCGCCATTTCCATCATCATATATGAAAGTGGAAGCGGGGTTTGATCCCAAACCGAAATAACTTCTCGCCTAACAAAATCAGAGATGCTCATCTCTTGGAATTTCTTACTTTCTTCAAGAGTTGCACTGATGATATCTGGAACTGAAACCATTCCAACCAATTCACCTTTACTAACAACAGGAAGTCTTCTGTAATTGCTATTCAACATGATTTCTACTGCTTTTTCGATTTTTGTGCTAGGTGAAACTGTTACAGGATCCCGCATCATGAGCATCGCAAGCTGATTCTCATCTGCTTTCCTGAGCAGGTCCGTCCGCGTGACAATTCCCACAAGTGTCTTGGTACCTTTCTTGACAACTGGCAGTCCATTGACTTGCTTCTCGGCCATTATTTGAAGCACATCTTCTCTTGCGCCAGGAACTGAAACATAAACTACCTCTGATTGCATGCAGTCTTTGACCATCATTGTTGGGATACTCCGGTGTGTCATGTAGAAACTGGGTATTAGTGCCCTGTATTCGAACAGTAAAGATATTCCAGATAGCCGGAACAAGAATATTCACTGAATCTGCCTTTTATGTCTATCTTTGCAAGTTGAACTGCGCATTGGCATCCTCCAATATACCTTTACCAAGGATGCTTTTTGAGGCCCAACAGATACCCCACTACATTACTGATCCAGTGAATGCCAAAAGTTGTTACTATAAGTATGGTAACATAAACCGCATCAGGTTGAAGTAATGGAGAAGCAAGAATCAGACCTACCAGAATGAAACCAAGCTGATCGAGGACAGGCGAAGGATTTCCACTCTTTATATGGACTCTTCTCTTTAGGAAGGAACCAATCATATCTCCGGTCAGGGCGCCTAACGATAGTAGAAAAGCTACCGGGGTGCTCATATAAAGCACATATTCCATACTTGGAGTGATAATAACATAATTCTCCAGCAATGGCTTAAGATATGGTGCGGCAATAGATTGACCTACTCCAGTCATTGTACCTAGAATGACGCCGGAAATAAACCCTCGAACGGTTTTTCCATCTCCGAGAATTCTCCGTCCATCTCGGAATATTCGACCATTATCTATGGGTCTTCCTCCTCCAAAGAGTACAGGCATAGAATTAGCTATCCAAGCCGGAAATCCCAGCCAGACGGCTAGCTCTATCAGTGCTATTGTTTCATACATGTGGCGTACTCCTTCTAGATGAGTCGGCACCTTATCTCATTTCACTTTTTCTCTTGAGTCAGATTGCCTGAAAGTCCATCATCCGTGAGATAGAGCACAGTACTCGAGGGGTCTCCTAATGGCGCTAATCGTTCCACAAGCCTCGTTCCTGTTTCTCTCCTTGCAGTCATTCTAATCACATAATCTGACCAATAATCCATAATGCTGGTCGCAACAGGCTCTATGGCTCCTGGCTCGTCCATCTTTGCGCGAACTTGATTGAGAACTAATACTGCTATATCGTGTTTTCTGGCCAATCCTTTGAGCAGACCTGCTTGTCTATTCAACTCGCGGTGAGCTACGTAACTTGCTTGTTTATCATCCAATACTGTTCTGTACAATCGCGTGAGAGTGTCAACTACAACAAGACTTGTATCGTCCTTAATGTATAACTCCAAATCTTCCACAATAGTTCCCTGTTCATCGAAGTTCTTAGGCATCAACAGAGTGAATTGGTTTTCAATTTCCTTGCAGCTTTTCCGAATCATTTGTTCAAGTCGTTCAACTGGAGATGAGCCTTCTGAATTGATATACAATGTTCGAACTCCAAGATTAAGCGCACTTCTAACAAATCCAAGAGCAAAAGTTGTTTTTCCAGAGGCTGCTTTTCCAAAGACATGTGTAAACACACCGGTGGAAACGCCTCGGCCAAGTAACATATCCAAGGAAGAAATTCCTGACGGAAGAATCAAATTGGAACCAACCTCGAACAGGCTTACACTCTCCGAGTGATAAGGATAGCTTAGAAGGCACTAAGGGATGTCTGGATACAACATCGCTATTGCAACAGTGAAACCAAAGACATTCTATATTGTGGTTAAGATATTGGAACAGCTTGATTTGAAATTTCGAACTTGTGCCCCAGGTGAACCATTTTGTGATATCGCAAAGGTTGTAATTACTACTCGAGATGAGTCGTCCCAAATAGATCCTCGGCGACTTGTCATAGTTGATGACATCCCCGACGAAACAACTGCTACTTTCGATATCATGACACGTTATCTTTCAGTAGAAACCCCTAGAGAAATCATTATTGGAATCGATCCTGGCCTTCATATTGGTGTAGTAGTCCTTGCAGATGGTATAACCATTTACTCCCGAGTGATGGTTTCAACTGTTGATGCGGGCTACGAAGCAATTGAATTGGCACATTTATCCAGAATCAGATACCCTCGTGCCAACACGATTGTTCGAGTTGGATTGGGATCAAAGCTCTATTCTACTCTGATGTTGAGGATGCTTGTCCAAGACCCCCCTGATTTCTTCATTGAATTAGTAGATGAAAGACATACAACCTCCCCTGGTGGATACCTGACCGATCAAATGTCCGCATTGCTTATCGCAAGTAGGGTCGGTCGAAAACCGGAGAAAGCCGACCTCTTACTCGAACCCAAAACCGGATTTATCCGTGCTTTACGACATCTCTTCTCTTGGCTTACAAACAACAAGGGTGAGCTTTCAATTGAAACCGCGCGTAGAATTTTGGCAGACGAACTAACTATTGCAGATGCCCTGTCTGAGTTCTCTCATCTGGAAAAGAATCGCTCTAACGTTTGACCGACACGTTCGGGACTATCCGGAATTGTTTCGGTAATCTCATCAAGCCAAGAGGGCATGAAGCGTCTAAGATATGGTGTTCCAAAGCGTTGATCTAGGAGGACAATTGCTCCTTTATCGGTGAGCCGCCGTACAGGTCTTCCTGCTGCCTGTATTGCACGTGTCATCGAAGGCAATACGTATGCATAATCTCTTCCTTTTCCGTCAAATCGTTTATCGAAGTAGTCTATCAATGCCTCTATCCTTGGAGTTGGCCTTGCGTAAGGTACCCCTACAACAATAACACTTTCCATACTAGAACCAGGAAAATCGCCGCCTTCGGAATTCCTTCCACCTTGTACTCCAAGTAATACCGCCCCCTGGTTGCTACCCATACTCTTGAATTCATCAATCATCTTGTCGTTATCTGTACCTCTTGCCCTCTGCTTTTCCATGAACAATTTTCTTTCAAGTTTCTTCTCAAGTCCTGACTTTATCAGATTCTTTGCAATGAAGTAGCTAGTAGTGAAGATGCCAGTGTTCCCAGGGGTTGCTTTCGATATTGCAACACAATGGTCTACCATTCTATCATAGACATCCGCACCACGTGATTTGTAGGATGTATCCAACCCCTCAACCACTATTGCAATTCTGTTTTTTGCTGCAAATGGACTTCGAAATGACACCTTCACTGCTTGGTCATCAAAACCAATCATTTCTGAATAAGCAGAGAGAGGGGAGATTGTACCTGATACCGCAACCGAAGTTCGAACAGAACCAAGTATTTTGCGTGTGACTGATGATGGATCAAGAGCCACTAGCTCCAATGAAACCTATCGGCTACCAGTATAGGCCTTTTCTACACTAAGTATAAACGCGTAATCTGTTCTCTGGCTATAATCGACCCATATCAACATAAACTCTGCAACACGATATATTGATGACCTGGGGAACTTGCCTGCCTTCAAGAGACCCATCCTAATCTGAGCTCCCAAGTTCTTCATATGTGACAGAATATCATCATCACTTTCCAGTTTGGCTTCTTCGAATATTGAATCCATGATATCAGTGGGTTTTAGAATTACTTCTTCGCCCTCTTTCATGTTTGTAGAACGATCCAGAAGACACTTGGCAAAACTTCGACAGAATGTCTGTACTCTTTCATCATTGAAACTGGTACCTTCTCTCATAGCTGCTCTAACGGTTCCCAAAGTAAGGGAATCACTTGCAGAGTCAAGAGCAGTACCTGGGACATTGTGAGCCTCGTCCTGTACAAGTATAATTTTCGAAAAAGGGGTTTCAAGTTCTGGTATGAACGTAGAGAGAATGAATGGATCGAAGACATAGAGATATGATAACGCCACAATATCTACAACTTTAGCAAGCTTCTTTGCCATCTCATAGGGACACATCCCCTTCTTCTTGGCATACTTGGCTATGTCAGGGGCACTCATTGTCTTCCGAGGTAGGTCTGCTAGAATATCTTCAGGTGCATATTTTCGGAGTCTTTCGTAGTACGCACAACTGCGAGTCGCTTTGAGCTGACCACAGACTTCACTGATTGGAGCTGCGACATCGGCATTTTCCATAACAAATGGGTTGAGACACATGTGGCTTCGGCCGCGAAACGAAACCCCACTGACAGCATCTCCTTTGTTCATTGCTGTTAGTTCTTCTATAACCCGATCGAGCTGCTTATGCGTTCGTGCACAATACAGCACCTTCCCATCATTTTCCTTCACCCAAGGCAGAATACCTGAGAGCGTTACAGCTGTTTTGCCAAAACCATTGCAAGCCTCCGCCAGTATCTGCTTTTTTCCTTTTACAGCATCTTCAATGGCCTCCATCATTTCAGATTGCCCTTCGCGCATGGAGGCATAGGGGAAGAAATCTTTGAAGGTGAAGTGGTCGCTCATAGAGTACTCATTTTCTTGTTAATGGTGATGTAGATAACCATGTTGTTTTTGAACCAAGTTCCCGCGTATTGAGATGCGTTTAATACACTCTTCCTACTGACAGAAATTGGTGCAGTTGATGACATCCGACGATACTACCGAGTTTGAAACTCAGTTCTCGAAAGGCACGCTGAGAGTCAGAGTAACTGAGTTCGAGAATGGCTTACTGTTATTGCTTTCGGATTCGCAAAAATACCGTCTTGGTCAGTCTGCTATGGCTATACCACCTGGCCATGGTAGGACAGAACCAACATCTGCAGGTGTCTTTACTGGGGGACTTGATTCTGCTATGATTCGAACCCTTGCTGAACGAGTTGCAGCAATCAGTGGTCAAACATGCATGATCATTTCCGGTGTGAGAGAAATTACTCGGGAAACAATGCTGGAAATCATGCTGATTTTGAAGAGTCATCTTGTTGGATAAGATGCTCGACTATTTCTCTGGCAAATTTTCCAAGATTTTCTTCATCAACGAGCTGCAAGAGATAGGTTTCCCATTTAATAGGGATAGCCACTTTCCAAGTTTCAAATGCACTATGAACATTGTCAGAAGCCAATTCGTGATATTCGCAGAAACTTCCATCACGAACAACCTTTCGCTTGCATATTGGACACTCACTCACTCTTCTTACCTCCCTTTGTTCGTCTTTCTTCGAGAGCCTCTATGTCATCTTGACGCCCAGGGCACTTAGTCCAATTTACGCAAGTTTCCCATGTCCTTCTTCCTGAAACTATTTTCATGAGCTGATAGCCACAATATGAGCACATTTTGTCAATAGGAGTAATGCGCCCTTTCTGAGGAAGTGGGAATGATTGATCACAATTACCCTCCTTATAGTTAGAGCATCCCACAAAACGTTTCCCAGTTTTTGGGGACTGAATGATTCGTAGTACCCCATCACCACACTTGGGACAGGATCCCAATTCTTCACTCTCACTCCAGTATCTCCTGAGACCAGCTACTAATGCCTCACCAATCATACTCTCTTGGGCTTGGAATGATTGCAGGAGCACCATTAGATTCTCCTTGGCTTCTGCAAGAACTACTTCCCGCTTAGTTGTGCTTTCTTGTATATCTTCCATCTCCTTTTCTAGTCTTCTTGTAAAATCAGGAGAAAGCATTGATGGGACATATTCTTGAAGCGTTTCGAAAAGCGCATAACCCAGTGTAGACATCTCATATCGATCATTCAAAGTGTATCCACGTGACCTAACCGAGTCAACAATGCGGGCACGTGTGGCTTTGGTGCCCAATTGTTCCTTTTCAAGGACTTTCAATAGACTTGATGGATTGTATTTGTTTGGCGGGGAGGTTCTTTTCTCTTCCGCTGATACCTGTTTGATGTGAATTTGATCTCCTTCATTGAGTAGTGGTAGTATACGTTCGTTCAGAGTGGCGTATTTCTCGTAGTATTCCATCCATCCTTGATCAAGTATCCTCAATCCTCTTGCGTATAACATGTGACCCTCACATTCAACATCGATTCTCAGACTCTCCTTTGATGTAGGCGTACCAAAAAGCGAAAGAAACCTTCTGACCACTAAATCATACACCTTGTTCTCACTCGGAGTTAGCTTCCTGCTAGGTTTTTCCCCAGTCGGATGTATTGCGGGATGTGCGGGGTCTGTCTTCTTCCCTTGAACTGGTATGATCTTCTTACCACTAAGTATCTGTTTGGCGTGTTTTTGGTATTGTCGATGCTCACTCAGTCTCTTCAATATGGACTTGGTATCTATTGATGTTGGTATTTGTTGACTACTTGTACGCGGATAGGATATTAATCCCTCAACATAGAGAGATTGAGCAAGAATCAAGGTTCTACTGGGTTTGAAGCCAAAATGCCTGTATGATTCTGCCTGCAGGCCACCCAAGTTAAATGGAACGGGTGGGGATTGGGACATCTTTGTTCTCTTGACATTCTCAACTTTGCCTGTCTTCCCTCTAAGCGCACTTACAACATTCTCTGCTTTAGCAAAAACTGGAACTCTCTGTTTCTGATATTCAAGTACAATATCAGTATCATCAAACTCGCCGATAGTCGCTATGGTCCAGTATGGAATCGGTACAAAGACATTGATTTCCTTATCACGCTCTGCTACTAATGCAAGAACCGGACCTTGAACACGCCCCGTCGATACAATCTTAAACCACCCAGCGGCATTCTTGACCGACAAAGTGAGAGCACGCGTCAAATTGATTCCATATAGCCAATCAATTTCATGCCGCACAAGACCCGCGTCAATCATTGGAAAATCCAGAGTGGATTCAGCTCGCTCATAGGAATCTTGTAGGTCCTGAACAGTCAAGGTGGAGAAAATCATTCTATGAGCTTGATTTGGATCTGCTTCGCATGCGTACAATAGGGTCAGATAACCAATCAAGCTCCCTTCAATATCATAGTCAGTTGCTATTACAAACTCATCCGCTTGTTTTGCTAATTTTCTAATCAGTGAAATGATGGGTTTCACATTGGTAGCTTTCTTTTCAACCTCATATTTTGGCACCCACTCCATCTCAAGTCGCGGGTAAATCCACCCCTTGACTGTTTGTTTCAATTCAAAGAGATGGCCAAGTGCATACACAACAAGCAATGTGTTTCCATTTCTAGCACACTCGAAGTAGGATGCGCCTCGCTTCTTAATTTCTTGAGGTGCTCCCTTTTCGTCAAGGGCAATGGCTATCTTTTTTGCAGCAGTCGGCTTCTCTGAGATTACCATGATGTTAGACAATCGATTGCTCACCTCTTCCCAGACTATCTGGTGGCGCAAAGTTGTACTAGTACACTCCTTCATCCCGCGATAGTCTTAAAAGCAGACCGCCAAAGCTGACGTTTCGAGGCAAAAAAATGAAACCTTGGTGGCCGAGCATTATCGTCAAACCCCAAGTGAGACTAAGCAGAATGAGGTTTGCTACTCCTTCGCGACCTCCTGGTATCATTCTATTTGGAATGGTATTCATTGCCGTACTGTTCATCCTCGGTGGAAACATTTACACCATGGTTAGAACCCCCCCTCCAATTGCAGGTGGTCAAAATGGTGTCCCAATTCTTGTAGCTCCAGGAATTGATGTTCAGCTTGGTCTTGAAGGAATTGTTGCATCAGTTGTTGTCTTGATGGGTACCATGGGACTTGGACTCGTATATTACTCGTCAAGGTATGTCTTCCAGCCAGGTTATGCAACAAGACTACTTATCCTTGGTGTGATTCTTTCTGGTATCGCAATCATAACCTTCGGATACCTCTTTGGAATAAAGAGTAACGCATTCTAATCTTTATTGGGCAAGCGGGATTTATCCCGCTGCACTTTCTCTTTACAGTTTAGTATGCGTAATTCCTTTAGTGTCCCATAGATATCGCAAGAGCGACTGAGCTATATCCATCTTGATGAGTTTTCTGCGCGGGGCTGGAAAATCCTCAGTCCTTCCTGGTTTTGACCAATGTCCAACAATGTTTCCAAAGTCCATCCCTGCTAATACGATGCTTCTTGGTTTATAATGTGAAGCAAAGAAGCATGCCCTATCACCGTCAGTGAACCCTCCCCACAAAAAGACATTCGATAGAGGTTCAACTTGCGTGCTTCCAAGTACTTTTTCCATTCTTGGTACGTACTTGTTGAGTGTATCTATGTTATCTCCATGACCATGAACTATAGAAATGGCACCTGCATCCATTGAATCAAGAATATCTTCCATATTTCCATCCAAGTCAGTCACAATGAAATCACATCTTAGCCCATTCTCCAGGAGTGCCGAAGTTGCACCATCCGCCGCTATGAATACTGCCTCAGAAAGAGAAGGGTCCTTTTGAACACAACCAATATGCTCCTCAAGTGAAGGTCCACTTCCAAAAACAACTACATCTCTATCATTGATTCTTTTTTCTATCGATGTGATTATTGGTTTGGGATTAGTATCGATGAGCAGTCGGCTCAATATTGTGGTGGCCTCGTAGTCGCTATTTTGATCAATCTCCAGTTTTTCTATGATATCCTCATAGAAAGGCTTCCACTCACTCCACTCCATCTAATTCACCGCATTGCTTCTCCTATTCTTGCCGCAACTACTGCTTCCGCAACATCATGCGCACGAATAATATCTGCTCCATTAACCACCGCAACTGTTGTAGCTGATACACTTCCAACAAGCCTTCTCTCTGGATTATCTTCTCCTAATATTACACCAATGAATGCTTTTCTAGATACACCCACCAATAGCGGTCTTTGAAGCTCCTTGAATTTGCCAAGTTGTTTCAAAAGTGCAATGTCGGCATCTGCGGGTTTGCCAAATCCGATTCCTGGGTCGAGAATAATATTCTCTTTTGATATTCCAGCTTCATCAGCAATCTTGATGCTGTTTTTCAGTGCTGCTAAGGATGCTTCAACACAATCGCAATAGCCCGGACAATTTGCCATAATAACGATGGGCACATTTCTATCGGCAACAAGTCTGGCCATCATTTTATCCGCTTGCAATCCTGAAACATCATTCACTATAGACGCACCCAGGTCAAGAGCGGCTTCTGCTACAGACGAAGATGTGGTATCTATTGAGATTGGAACAGGTGATGCCTTCACAATGGTCTCCAATGCAGAGGTCACTCTAGATAGTTCATCTTGAGTCGCAGTATCTTTCGTGTTATAGTAATTCTTTGGAGCTGTCGATGCACCTCCAATATCAAGAACATCTGCACCTTGATCTATCATCTCTCCTATACGGGATACAAGAGCGGTTTCATCAATGACTATTGACCCCGAATAGAAGGATTCTGGTGATAAATTAATCACGCCCATAATCCTGACTGGATTTGTGCCGCCAATAGATAATCCATTCACTGTCAGGATGGGTTCACTCATCTGGAAACCTCAGGAATTTTGCTTCACAGAAGGAAATAAAACCTATCCCCTAAAACCTATCTTTTCCTTTCTCATTAAGGTTACACACTTTTTTCCTATCTCCTCTCTTTCTGAAGAGCTGAGGTTATACCTATCCAGTGCAGATTCTACACCAAACACGAACTCTTCCTCATCGACCAACCACCCTCTATAATCATGGAGGTGCCTCGTCACAGGCACCTCGATATACTCTCCTTTTGAGAGAAGTATGACATAGATAACTTCTCCTCCCACTGTATCTGTTCCCTTTCTCACTGAATCAAACTTGACTTCCGCACCACCCTCTTCAACATGATAGATAGCAAGATTGCTGTCAATTTCTGTTCTTATTGCACTTCTCAATCTCCTATCTGCAACAATTCCACATCTCTCTATGAGCTCATCCATTCCTTTTGTAAGAAGATTTCTTACCTCTGATGCGGGTCGAATGGAAACATTCTTCTCTGGCAGTTTGAGTGTTTCTTTCCTCCAGGTTTCTCTCTCCCTCAGACCTATCACTACATTGTTCAGGTTGATGCTGAAATAAGGAGTCCAATGATCAGGTGCCTGCAGAGATACTCCGTACCAACTCGGTTCCAGTAACTTTCCTGTGGCCTTCTTTATCATGGTGCGTAGACGCCAAGACTCGCATATCTCTTTGATAGAGTCGCCTCTTGCTTCAATCTTGAAGGTATGCGTAGTCCATTCCTTACTCTCTCTTGATTGATAGACCAGTTCCTGTGAGCTGAGAAGGGATGTTGCTTGAGCATCAGTGAGTCTGATTTCTTGAAGCTCCTGTAGTTCAGGAGTGAGAGAATGAGGTGTCCTGACAAGAACTTTCCAACAGGACCCATGTCCAACCCCTGATTCATTACTGATATACTCAGGTTCTCCCCAGGGTCTATCATATTTTTGTCTGTAGAGTACTCCAAGTTTCTTAGCAGCTTCATGGCTCTCGTGTATCTTCTCTAATGATATGTCCCTCATAGGGCAGGTCCAAGAGTCATGGTATACCTCTAGTATGATATCGAACTCTTTTCGTGCGTCCAATAGGTCCCTTGCACTAGGGGGAAGCTTCAATGCCATCCCCTGAAAGGGGTTCCGTCTATTGACCCACGATCTGATTACTGACACATCCTCATCATAAGAGATATCATTGAATCGGTTCCATATCAATCGCTTCTCATTGATGATAACAGGTTCACAGTCATTATCTGTTCTTCGAAGGATTTCCAGAAGGTTATGTGTTCGGTTAATAAGCAACTCTCCCAGTGTAGTATCGTCTTTCTGGTCAGTGAAGATGATTCGATACATCTTCTCTTCTACATCTAGAGAAACCTCGCATTTCGCAGGAAGACAACATTCCAGCTCTTTATGGATGATAAACAGAGCCTTTTCCACCATGTCTTTAGGTTGATGAATAGGTTTTCGCACGTCATCATAATCAAATGCACGTAGGTGTGGGTCTGGTGTGAGAGTGAAAGTCCGTACAAGAGTAACCTCCTCATATCTCCTTGTGGAATAGTTGACCTGTCCAATAGGAATCCATCTCTGAATCTTATCATCTCCGACCCAGAGTATCTGTTGCCCTCGGTGGTCTGCGACCATCACTGAAAGTTTCAAAGGACTACCTCCAAGCTTGGCATACCTACTCAATGCGACCAGATCACTCTCACTCCAGTAGGTCTTGTCCGAAGCCATTTCTCTAAGAGCTTTGATAGGTTCAATCCGAGGGTCAATCCATTTTGACTTCAGGAGGGCAGCGTTCATACCAAAGAGCCCCGGCTTCTGTTGAAATAACAACCAGAAATAGGATGAACCATCTAGAGCTGAATGAGGTAGAGGAATCAATTGTCCAAACTTGATGTTTGTCAGAGAAGCATGTTGATCAAGCACCCTTTGTTGGTCTGCAGTGCGTTGTTTGAGCCTCTGAAGGAGCCTGTGTCTGTCAAGTACAGACCTACCTCTGTTATGGGCCTTCGGATATACTGGTCTGAATCCCAGTCCTCTAAAGTACCATGGTCGCACATAGTCCCAGAGGGAATGAAGGGTCTTGGTATAAGGTATTTCACTGAATTGGTCTAAGGCAGCTAGTATGATGAGGAAGAGATGGTTTCCGATTAGAAGAAGAATATCGGGGTTTCTCTTTTCTAGGGATGTGATATGCTCCTTTTGGGACTTTGTTAGGTTTCTAGGAACGAACGAGCGCACACGAAGCAATCGGTCCCATACTTTCTTGCTCAGTGTACTTTTCATTAGAATCGTGAGTACTAGTCGAAGTCTAGTCATCAGGGCAGATGTGTTCAGGTCATCTGAGTTTCTTTTCACGTCGTCTAGAGTTTTCGATAACTCATTAAGGAGTGGTAGAAGACCTGTGGTGCCATCTTGTTTCAGGAAAGCAATCGAGTCCTTGAGATTCATAATCTCTCCGAGTGCGATGATGTAGTCATCTATCTCCTTTGGTCTAAGGTAGTATTCGGATGGTGGGCGTGTACTCCGTTTGGGAGCGGGCACATCAAGTTCCATCGGTCTATATTCTCTGATTTTATTGATTTCATTAATTGGTAACAGAACTTTTACTCTTCCATCAATCTCGATTTTGGGAGCATCGTCATCATAGAAAACTTGGGACCTATCAAGTGCATAAATTTGGGTTGGTTTGAATGAGAGCATTGGTTGCAAATCTTGTGAAGGATAGTCTGCTGCAGGGACCTGCTTGAAATTGAGTGCGTCATTTGACTTGGGTCTTGGATTGTACTGATTCTGATGATGCAGATGAGGTATGAGTTCGATGCATTTACCTAGTTGTGCTTCATATTCAATGGTTTGATGAATTGTCTGACTTCCTCCCTTGTGAAAAATCTCCTGCTTCTTCCTTCCACCTGAACGAAAGTCCTCACCCCATCCCCTCAAAGGTTCAATCTCGATTACTTTCTTAGTAAGGTCTTTTCTAGGTTGTTCGATGAATATCCCCCTTTCGTTGTCATTGGTGGGATATCTGGCTCCAGTTCGATTTGGTGGCATTGCGACATTCCAAATGATAGTATCTACAAAGTTCCGCCAAATCGTTCTAGGATAGAAAGGAGCAACACATCTGCTTGCATAGGTAATACTATTCTGAGCAAGGGGTACAGG
>CAYMLT010000004.1:0-31527 GCA_964391265.1 uncultured archaeon | reverse complement strand
CCAGATAGATTCTTCGAGCTCTTCAATTCAGTATCTTAGCACAAACTCTCGAAGACTTTATCTTCTTTCAAAGCCAAATTTCCATTAGAGGGTTAACTGATCATATCTAGTTTAGTGGAGAATCATTTCATGGTCGGAATTGATTTCATAACTAATCCTGACTACAGTATATGTGGTGCAGCTTCAGATAGTCTGGTAACGGTCCTAGTAATTTCAGGAACTGTTACGCTCATGGCACTTGTATTCGGAATCGTTTTGGGGTCTATGGGGGACGGTCAAGAGCACGGGTTCTTTAGAAAGAAGCCCTTAATTCTTCCATCATTTGCGTTTGTCATTTCAGTGGTACTTGTCATTAGCCTTTACCCGATACCTATGGCGCAGTATCATGGCCTCAATGAAGTTCAGCTAGAGTACTACAATGCTGATACCACAAACCTACGAGTCTATGATGGTATTGCATATCAAAGTTCGGTTGATATCCTTGCAGTATGCCCTCTTGAAGCTGGCGAATCTACAGTTTTTCATCTGGACTTCAAACAAAATGACACAATTGTAGAGTCTATATCTATTGTAGTCAATGCCACCTCCCCTTCTCAAGGAAACCAAGCTACAGGGGAAACGTTTGTTCAAATTCAACCGGGTCTGTATGAAGTGGAGATCAGTTACACCTCGCCAACGGTAGGTTATTACACCGTTACTGTGACGCAGCGACTGGCATCAGGATTCTTCGATGAAGTCCTGGAATGGGACACCTATACGTTCATGCTGACTGTGGTTTCATTCTTCTTCATTCTTGGAGGCATCTGTGTTGCACGCGAAGATAGGACACGAATAAGTCAAGAGGAGATAGACCAAGAACCGCCAAGAGATGCCTATGATTATTACAAGAAGTTATGATCAAGATAAAACAAATACTAGAGATATCAGGCAAAGGCCCCCGCACTAGGCAGGGTCTCTATGACTCGCTAAGAATGTGGTTCATAAAGCGCCTCTATGCGATAATATAGAAATTCATCTGTGAGAATAATTGAGCAATCCATTTCATTAATCTCTATGTAATCGTAGACACCATTAGATCTCCAACGACTGATGCGAAAATTACTGAAAACGAATTGCTCCTCCTCGATGTAGCTTTGTTGCGCAGCGAGTTTCATACTAGTATTATCTGGATAGTACTTGTGGAGCATCCACCAATCATCGCCATTTACAGACGAGAAATTATACCGAGAGTTGTTGACTTCGACAATCTGAATCAGATTATCTTCTGTTGGGGAGTCTAAATCGACCATATAGAATCCATCATCGGAGTCATATGTAGAATATTCAAATTGCCGTTCAAAAAGAAATGCTTCATGCGTTTCATTTATCGATGTAATAACCCCTAGAGATTTTTCGATTGCCACATGTTTAATTACAATTTCAAAAGCTAAAAAAATCTGATATTCTGGTCATTTTTCGTTACTATTCTAATGGAGTTACCGAGTCGAAAGTCTGTAGACCCTTCGCCTTCCACCCAACCCAACAGTGAGTTTTCACTATCTCTAAAGTCAAATTTGAGATGT
Organism: uncultured archaeon; assembly: GCA_964391265.1. Taxonomy (GTDB): domain Archaea; phylum Asgardarchaeota; class Thorarchaeia; order Thorarchaeales; family Thorarchaeaceae; genus MP5-2226. The sequence goes on along the minus strand of CAYMLT010000004.1, from coordinate 29,965 downwards.
TGATTCTGTTTAGTCAAACGAGGATCTATTTGTGGATTATAGTCTGCATAATAAGTGATATCGCCTTTTCCGATATTGACTAAATCTGTTGTGCGTTCATGTGAAGCGAGTGTTTCTGCTGATAGAGCTATTGCAGAACTTGCGCCAAATCCTCCCGTAAGGTTGGATTTTTGACCAGCGTCGTGATCTTCGTTCACTCGTATATGCTGACCCTCAAAGTATCTGATAGCAGAGGATCCTTGCCTGATATCTATCGCAGTCCAATTGACAGACACACAATCTACCATAGTTGAATAGTAGCTGACATAAGTTGGCTGAGTATCTATCACTCTATCAGAATCAAGAGCAATAGAAACACCATAAGTCAGTTCGAATGATGTTTTTCTATAAGGTCGCAAACCTAAAGGTGAGCCCCAATAGAGCCCTGAAAGGATACAGAATTTCTGCGTCATCAACGTCACCCACTATTTCTACAGGAGTGTATGAGATTGCATCATTAGCAAGGGGGATCATAACAACTATTCCTAGAAGAATGGCACAAATCCCTGTTACAATCCACTTCTTCTGTGAAAATCTCATTTGCAATTCCTACTCCGCACAAACCACATTCCGGGAACAGTGTAAAGCCATTTGAGATTTTACAAAAAAGAAGTCAAAGGACCCTGCATAGGGCAGGGTCTCAATGATTACACTACATCAGTTCATCTAGAAGTTCTAAAAGTTCTACAACCACAAGCTTAGAGCCTTGGTCTGAGAGGTCCTTACCGGTCTCTTCCTCTTCCTTCTTCAATGCCTTAATTCCGTCATTGAAGTTGGTCACGCAGAAGGGACAGCTGGTCATGAGCACCTCAGCGCCAGTTGCTGCAGCCTCTTTGAGTCGTTCCTTGGATGCGAACAAAGCCATATCAGGATACTGGGCCTTTACACCACCACCGGCACCACAGCAGAAGCTGTCGCCTCGGTTTCGGTACATCTCAACTTGCTCAAGACCAGGAATACTACCTAGAACAATTCGAGGCATCTCATAGTGTTCTTGCTTGGCCTTGTCAGCCTTCCTACTGTCCAGAAGCCAGTTCTTGGACTCTTTGAGAATCTCTTTCTCAATAGCAATACCAACGTGTCTGACGCTGTGACAGGGATCATGCCAAGTGACCTTCTTATTGTAGGGCTTTTTGATGTTTAGCTTGCCCTCAGAAATGAGGTCATAGGCATATTCGACAGCATGTCTGACCTTAAAGGGCAGAGGTTTGCCACTATGCATAGGATAGTCGTTTCTGAATGTCTTATAGCATCCTGCACAACTAAAGAGCACGAGGTCATAGTCCTTGAACAATTCCAAGTTCATCTTCATGACATCTCGGAATGCACGCCTCTGACCGCTACGTAGAATTGGAGAACCACAACAGACCTCATCACTCAGAACTGTGAAGTCTACACCTAGTTTTTTCAAGAGACTAAATGTGTGATCAGAGATTTGCTGTTGTCGATATGCGGCAGTACAACCTACATAGTAGGCAATCTTTGTATCCGGCTTATCGATAACATCCTTATTCTCACCAAGCCACTTGGTGCGTTCTTCTATTGGTTCACCATATGGATTGCGCATCTCACTGTTATCTACACGGTCACCCATTCCCTTGTGCTTGCTAAGAGGCTCAACTCCAGCCTCGATAATCGCAGCCCGAAGCGCCTCTGTGACGTGCACAGTATCAATATAGTTGGGACACTGGGTCTCGCACATGCCGCAAGTAGTACAGGCTTCAACGACTTCTAGGAATTCCTTGCTCGCTTCAAGTTCACCATTGAGGAATGCTCTTGCCATCCATTGCTTGCCGCTATTGAAGTAGCCTTCCCAACCATAGTATAATCCAGCGGGACAGCCCTGCATCATTCCTGTGTAAGTTTCGTCCCTGCCTTCGCGATCAGGCTCATCAGAGTATGCGTATTGACACGCTCGGCAGTGAATGCAGCGTGCATTGATTCTACGAAGTTCTTCGAGATTCATTGTCAATCTTTCCTCCTTGTTACTTCACCATTAATATAGGTTAGTTTCTGTAACTTTTTTCCCTCCAGACTTTCACTCATTGAGTGGATTTGGCAGGTCGGTTACAGATTCCCAGGGTATAGCTAGACGACCTGGATGTAGGATCAGGTTCGGGTCCAGAACTTTCCGGAACTTCACTAGCATCTTATAGTATTCCTTAGTCTGACTGAAGGTCTCTGGAGCATGTACAAACGTATCAGGTCTGTAGTTGATCCAGCCTTTCTTCAAGAAGGACCTGGTGGTTTCAAGGTTGAACTCTCGTATCTTCTCAAAGATACCGGGTTCAGTGCTGTCAAAGCAAAGAATGGGCATGACAATTGCCTGTCTTGCGTGATCAATGGAAGCAACCCACATAGTTGGGGGGAATCCATAGCTCTCCATTGCAGCACAGTACTCTTCCATCATGGCACTAGATTCAAGCCAGGGACAGTACCATGTAATGAACAGGAATCCAGCCTGCCAGAGTGAGTAGGGTACGGCAATTTTGTTTGGCTTCTTGAGCCGTGATGCTATTTGTTTAGGATGCAGGTCTTGCCGTGGAAGTACTCGCTTCTCGCGGATTTCATAATCTTTGTAGATCTTATCTATGCCGTTGAGGGTTTCGTCAAGCTCTTCTTTGGACCATGCCCAGCACTCGTAGTTCATCCACTTCTTATCGATTCCAATCTTCTTGTAGAATTCGTAGTCGAGAGGAACATTTGTTTTGGGCCACCTGGTCATCACAAGTTCATAGTTCCCACCCTGGACCATGACAGTCCTCTCAGCGATACCCATCTCATGTTTGGATATCTCCCATGCTGGCTTGACAATATCATCCCAGGTTTCGCCACCGTAGGCTACAACAGTCTTGTAGTGCGGATGTGGAACCATCTTAATCGCACACTTGGTGATGATACCCATTGAACCCTGAGAGCCTAAGAATAGACCATCAGGATTGGGACCAACGCCCCATCTGTAGAAAGGCTTTGCAGTATCAAGCGCCCATGAACCTGTTTTGAAAATCTCGCCAGTCGGGAGTACGACCTCCAGACCCATGATCATATCGGCTTGAGGACCGTAAACACCAGTCACAAGTGAGAAACCTCTCTCGATAGCGTCACCAAGTACCGTAGCAGCTGGGGGTGCACCGTCAGGAATTGGTGGTGCCCAGTCGGGGTACTTTGTTTTGAAAATTCTCCATGCGTCGCCGGACTTGACACCGGGCTCTACAACCATGACACGGTTCTCGGTATCGACAGTCATCTTGTCCATACGAGTCATGTCCATGTAGATGCCACCAGGTTCAATAGCCGGGAGCGCAAATCCTCCACTTAGTCCACCGGCTGCAGGCGTTACAGGGCTGAGATTTTCGTTCGCCACAATGAGTATTTTGGAAACCTCTTCTGCGTTAGCGGGTCTAATAATACACTCAGGGAGAACAGCCTCAAGTCCCATGATACCTTTGGCCATATACGAATGTCGTAGTGGCTCGCTTGTGGTAACATACTTATCACCACAGATAGCGACGAGCTTGGCTACGACCTCGTCGGTGACTTTGTTGTATAGTTGAGTCACTCTAATTATCCTCCGTTTCAGCCGAGGAGGCTGAATCGTCTATTGTCTCTTTATCGAGATATTCTTATGAGAATCTATTTTATCTCCTAAGATTATCTCTGAATATGGGAATTGACGAAGATATCCCTCTAATAAAGTTGCCACTGATTAATTATGAGAGTTCCCTTAATCCTATTAGATTCAAATCCTAACAGATATGTTTGCAGAACAGCACAGCCACAAACTATGAGATGCCATTGTTATAGCTGACGAGATCTCTGAAATAAATCTGCTAATCCATACAGCATTTCCATTTCTGAAACGAGAATGAGATGCTAAGCAGAAATTACCTGGGCTTGTTGAGGGAGTGCTTTATCCAGCTGATCCAATGTATCTCCAACAAAAGCACGAATGTCCTCCGAACTCATTGTTGACAGAAGATATCTAAAGTATATAGGATTCAGAATATCCGGGTTTTCATTGATCTGTGTACTAACACTCAAACTCAAAATGACCATGAAAAGCAGTCCAATGATTTTTGAGATCAAAGCGAAAATGAATCCACATACTAGGGAGAGCACCATCCCCTCGATGAAAATCACAGAAGTAACTACCAAGAATGCTGACCAGTAAGTATGTACACTTTTGCGGAGACCATTGTTGATGACAAAGAATACCAGAATGAAAACAACAACACCAATCAGAGTAAGAAGAATAGACTCAGTAAATGGTATCAATGGGGCAGGTCCAAATTCTGACAGTGCATAATCAATACACACACTAAAGCTGACAAATATTATTACTCGAAACCAGTTTATCCAGGATTCCCGTACAAAAATGGAGCGGTTTAGTGCGGTTCCAGTAGCACCTAATACTCCTGAAAAGGGCCACTTCATGTAATTGCGCTTTGTCAGGAAGTCACGAACCGCTATCATTCGACCTTCAATCTTAATGAACTGGGATTGAAATATCCGTATGAATTCACGACCAACTGCAAAGAAAATCATAAGTTCAATCACCCAAATACAAAATGCTCCACCAAGCAATCCGACATAGACTTGGCTAATAACATCTGGAAATATCACTAAAAGCCATGTGATGGAAGATTCGACTAATATCCCAAGAGGTACTGTGATAATGAACCACAATGACGTACTGAATACTACCCATGCTTTCAATCCAACATCATCATTCCTAAACAACCAGTAAATAGGAAGATCCACACTCAATAGAACCAATGTGCCCAAAATAAGAGCGATTGGAACCAATAAATACGCTGTTAGAGAAACGTTGAGAATGCCAAGTGGTGAACCAGATACCTCAGTAAAAGGAAATAAAGGATCGCCAGACAGTGCAACACCCGTTAAACTATTTTGAAGCGCAAATAACAGAGAAAGAGAGGAGAGAACTAAAGTTAGAAGTCGAATTGCTAAAATGACCCTTCCTTTACCTCTCCGAATTAAACTCATTAAAGTTCCTAAACCTGGAGCACCAATAGTGGATATGATGAAACCGTTTGTTGGTTGTTTTAGTGAAATATCATGGGATGTCAATGTCGATTCAAGACGAACTAAACCAGTTTTTCGTTCAGATTCATCAGTGGTATTCATCATATTCACCTCGATCTAGTTACATCCCAATATACCATCTGCCATATATGCCATCGGGGTCAACCTGATCATTGAACATATTTGATACAAGTGTAACAAGACCAATTATCATTATTACTAGATTCAACAGCTTTGTCCAACCAGTAAGTATGCACTCTCCTGTAGCTATTATCGATATATACCATGGAACTCTTCCTAATAATGCAGCAAATACTGATGCCATTGCAGACAAAAGTTTCGTTGCAACAGTGATTGGAGAAAGAGCTCCACTGCATGCACCACACATGAAAATGGAGAAGCTTAGGAATACAGCCATGAATTGAAGCCCAGCAAAGACTGCCATTGTTGCTGATGCTGCAAGGCTATAAAAGTATAGACCAAATGTTAGAAACACTGCGTTTAACATGAAAAGTGCAGCATCAATGGCGAACCAACCTTGCTCCTCTGTTGACCAATACAGGTTATTACTGACAACTGAACCTTCAACCAACGCCATGGCTCGATCAGCTGCACTAGATAATATTTCACGAGCGCCAGTCAAAAGCCATGAAGCAAAAAGCCCACCCAATACAGCATCAATGGCACCACCAAATGCAATGACTCTGTCTTGTGAAACAAAATCATAAACTTGAGCAGAATCACAAGCAAGCACTACGTCCATACCCTTTGTTGTTTCGAGGAGTGTACTAAAACTACTCCAGCTCATTATACCATTTGTTGATAGAATACCGTCTTCAGACCCATGTGACGCCCAAACAACAGCACCAACAATTCTATGAATCATCAAAGCATATTCAATTGAACCTTGTTCTACTACGATTACATCGTCAACATTTGATTGAATGGTTTTTACACTGTCAATCACTGAAGAATCGTTATTCATTGTTACAATTACGTCACGAGGAATCATTGTACCTAGTGGCATAATAGCCATAGGTGATACCACAAATAGCAGTACAACTATGACTGATAGTCTATGGGTTTTCTCCATCAATCTCGCCTCTCTTCCACGAATACCATTACGGAAACTGGCCGTATTCCTTCTAGTATTTATTAGATTTAGAAATTTGATCATATTGAAACTGACTCACATATGAATTCAGAATCTCTCTGTCTTGATGAAAAGTAATACTAGTTCAGGTCAAGCTATCGACGAGCTCAACAATGTCTAAGATTACCAGCGCCGCCTGAGATGGTCGTTGAGAGATTACTTCAATACAAAGAACTTGTAGACGTTGTCAATATCGGTCTACCTTTTGTAGGAGATGTTCGTAAGATTGGTTTGGATACGATTCGTATTCTGAAGGATTACATTGCACCTCGCCTATAGTTCGCATGGAATCTCAGATTTCATTCTCTGCGCGATATGATTGCTGCTGGTATAGCTGCTTGGAAACATTCTTGCATTCCGATTTCTAAGGTTATACATGAAGAATGAGTAGATCCGAAATACTCGTCATTCACCACACCAACCAATGCACTCGAATCGCCCATAATGAAAGCACTTGTCCATGCAGGCATCTCCGGAACGGTCCCACTACTCAGAATGGCCCACCAAGCTTCATCAGTAAGGCGATTTGACATAGGTTGTTTGAATTCGAAATAAGAGTAAATCGCCCCTCTTGTTAGATAGGGTTCTCCATCTGCTGTAGGAACAGCCACATAGATGATCATTGGATTCCCTGTGGCTTCTTGAAGGACTTCTCCGTTGTTTGAATCTGTGTGTACATCTGTGACAAGAGCTGCTTTCCCACCTTCTTCACCACAACCTTCAATTCCGCTGAGTATTATTCCAATACGTTTCATGAAATCATCATCTGTGGAGTTGAACAGAGTTCCTGAGAGTTCCTTTATTGAGATGTCTTGCATTGTGAGAAGCGCATCATGAAGATACTCGAACTGATTTGCAAGGGGTTCCTCGATTTCAACTCTTGACTCTAGTCCATCCGCCATCATTCTGCATAAAGATGCAAGGCGACCGTAAAGGTCTGGAAATGGTTCAACATATCCATTGGGACAGGAGGATGCTCCATATGTGTGCGAATACGATTGTTTTGCATAAAGCACGGTGTCATGGCGTAATTCAGTCCATGTGGATAACGCTGTCATAAGTTGTTTCTCTGTCCATCCATTGTTCATGAATGCCGGATACCCATCACCTCTCTCCCAAAGAAGAGGTAGGAATGAATAGCTCCAGAGCCAATAGAGATTTTGCTGCCATGTAGAATCATTCATGGAGGACATGCTATCTCGAAGCATTTCCATCTGTTCGATATAATTCTCATATCCTTTCTAGTCCTCTAGAAGTTCCCAAGCTACCTCAGAGCCATAGGCAGCCATTACATCAAGACCTTTTGGCATCAATCTCATGTCCACGTTTTTATGTACAAGCTGTCCAAGAATATAACTATCAGGAACGAATCTCTGCCCCATGAATCGAAATCCCTTTGTGTTATTTGCTACATCGGCAGCATCCATTAGATATCCGGATAGAATCATTGGGTCACGGCAAGTCAATGCAGTGGAGATGAAGGTATCAAGAACGTCAGTATCACCCGGAGAATTCAGGTTTGTGATATTTCCGTATACTGCATCTATCACGGTGTTATACTCGAATGGTGATAGGTCATCACTCGTACCTACGAAAAAGCTAGTGATGTCATAGATTGATGACCAAGTGCCTCTTGCTTCTGCTACGCCAGGTAAATGAGAAGATTCTCGATAAAGAGATAACGTTGCTAGAATCGCCTGCAACGTTTCCTCTCTACCTTTTTCTCTATTCTCTGCAGGGATTCGCCAAGGATCATCCGGTGTAAGTCGGAAACCAATCCGACCGTACCACATCATTGCTTTGAAGAATCGTTTAAATGAATCAGACTTGGTATAGTGCCCACGGGGTATGTATTGAGAGAAATCTTCCATTTGATCCATGAACCATTCCTTATCGAATCCAGCAGCGGATTCAATTAGCGTAAGCACAACTTGTACATCGTCTTCAACAATCGTGGGAATATCCCATTGAGGATCCAATAGTTTTGCTGCTACAGAGAAAAATGCCAGGTTTAGCAAAGCGGCCTCTTTAACAGCGGGATCAGAAAGCTGGTCATACATTTCCTATGAATTCTCTACTTGATGTTTCGAGAGAAGTGTCAGTTGATCGTAAAGAGTATTATTCTCAATCATTCTTAGTGCGACATCATAGAGTGTATGATACGCATGAAGAACAGAATCGGTTGTAAGAAATGAAGGAATTCCATACCAGTAATTCATGTTGTAGAAATCATGGAAATTGGGCACGGTACTTCCAGGTACAGCATAATACTTCTCCGCAATTTCATTGGCGATATCACCATTCCACTCGATTCTCCAATTACTAGAAAATAGATCTAAATTCAGGATATTAGATAAATCTGCTTCACGACTATACGCAGGCGCGTTGGGTAGGAATTGCCGTTCATAATCCACATAATCAGCAAATGCTGCTGGAACCAGATCATTCTCCAATTCAGCTGGATTAGGTAGATCGCCATATGGATCCGGTTGCATCATCGGACCAATGTAGAGTGCTAAAATGACACTGACTGATCCAATCAATAGAATAGATATTACCAGTACTGCTGGTAACTTGGTTGAAGTGTCTATAGTTCTTGTCAATTTCCTCTCTCCTTTCCAGATAGTGATTCTTAATAGGTCAGAATCACTGTCAGGATGAAATTGGAATAATACTGGAGGTCCTCGAGTGGCGATAAAGATTACAAAAAGAGATGTTTATTCTGTCAAGACACTTCTGAACGATCTGAAGAAACTGAAGCTTACACCTAATTCACTGTACCTTATAGGAAGTGAAATTGTGTACTATGAATGGATGCAAGCTAAGGAGATTCTTGGAGAGGATGATGAGATAACTGCCCTATTGGCTGAACTCATGACGTTTATGGAAGAAGAGTATGAAAGCAGACTTGTAGAAGGCGATATCAGACGTGAAGATGACACCCTGTCCCATACTTTCACAGAATATCTCAAAGAAACGCCTATTGAATTTCAAGGATACACACTCGCTCGTAGCGGCGACTTCATACGAGGCGTTCTCATGGCCGCGAAAACTCAGAGTGAACGAGATATAATACGATACCAACGGATAGAAACAAGCATTCGCAAGAAACTTGAAGGCAAACCCAATGATAGCGAACTCTGGAATGAACTTCGAATCGCCCTCTGGATTCAGGGAAAGTATGAGGATGCAACTGGGGCCTACAAGAAGGCCAAGAAGCTGGGATGGAATAAGTCAAAGTCAAAGACAATAGGCGTTTAGAACAGACCCGACGCACCATAGAATATCAGGAACTATGACCTTCCTATGCCATACTATATCGCCTCTCCAAATAAGCAACCACAATAACTAATGCAATTATTCCAAAGATTGCCACCGAAACGAGTACGATTGGTCCCAATCCCGTTTGGGTAGTATCCATTGGCGGCGCCAATTCAACCCATGTGTTGGTTGAGTAATCATAGGTCCAAGTATCATTGTAGAATACATGCGCACCTTCGGTTCCACCAAAGAGGATAGCCTTTTCACTTACCGGATTAAATGTAAACCCGAAAGCTTCTCTGCCTATTGGAGCAAGTGGAGGGTCTCGTTCTTGCCACTGGCCAGTCGCTGAATCAAAAATCCACGTACCATTAGCTACAAGTGGATAATTAATATCACCGCCAAAAAGGATGGACTTTTTATTAACTGAATCATACGTCATTGCGGACCATTTGAGAGCCCCAGGATTCTCTGTAGGAGAGAACTCGGTCCAAGTGTTGGTGGCATAGTTATAGCTCCATGTATCAGAATAGTGTGCATGCGAGTTACCGCCAAAAATAATCATTGTTTCACTAACTTGATCAAAAACATAGCCTGCACCATATCTTTCTCCAGGTGATGCAAGAGGATTCATCTCCTTCCAGGTATTGGTGTTGTAGTCATATCCCCAAGTGTCCGCAATCTCTGGACCGTTTGATCCATACCCTGAGAAGAGAAGGACTTTATCGTTCACGGGATCATACACCATTGCATGCGAACCTCTTCCATAGGGAGAGTGTGGGGGAGTCACTTCGGTCCATGTTTCGGTATTGCAATTGAAGACCCATGTATCGCTATCCCACGTGGTGCCATTGTGTCCGCCAAAGAGAATAATGACCTCATCAGCCGAATCATAGACCATTACCGTCGAAGACCTATGAACTGGAGAGGAATCCAATACAAGTTCAGTCCAATTGCCGGTAGTAGAGTTTAGGACCCATGTGTCATCACATTCAGCATCATCACTCCCACCGCCAAACATCATGACACGGTCATTTACGGGATCATAAACAAACCCTGGTAGGAATCTGCCAGAAGGAAAGCTACTCTGGGCCAACGCAAAATCGGATTGTACTTGCAAATGTATTGATGATGGGGATGGAGAGGAAACAGATATGATGATAAGTAAGACCAATGCAGCCTGAACTCGAAATTGCATAACATAATCTCCCAATGATTACATTTTGATATGGAGCAATGCGCATTAATAGTTGATATGTCGACGCAATGCCATTCTAGCAAAACATTACAATAATCTTTGAAGCGTTCTAAAGAATCTAAAAGGGTATTGGATGATTTAGAGGATTCATAGGCCTTTTTCATCCCATCTTTTATCATTTTTTCTAATGTTCATTATATACAATTCTGAGATGATATTCTTGTGATTAGCATGACCACAGACGCACGCATACTAATTCTTTCGAATATTTACAAAGTTCTGCAACTCTTGCAATCATGAGAAACCCAATCAGAATCATTTGAAGTGCTTTGTTTCTCTAAAGTCTTCTTATTCTGAAATCTTGCGTAGAACGCCATTCCTTTTGGATATTGTAAAGACAAATCTAAGCATAGAGATATGGAGACTGTATTGTGAATAGAAATACTATTTCATCGAAAATGTTTGTAACCCTTCTTTTTGTGCTAGGTTTTTTTGTTGTCCCACTCCAGGTTGTGCCAGAGGCATATAGGGAGAATACAACGATTGAAACATTGACCCAATTGACGGATGACCTATCAGGTGTTACAGTTGGTTTGTATCAGAGCTACTACTCTTCAACGGACCAAAGAGTGAATCAAAGTCGTATCGCGCTCGCACATATGTTCACCTGGATGAATGCTACATTGCATATCATTAACAAGACCGATATTCTGAATGGGGCATTATGGGCATGCGAGATATTTGCAGTACCGGAAGGACTGGGGCCAAGCATACAGGTCAACATGGGCTATGATGTAATGGACATGATCAAGGAGTGGATTGCATTGGGCGGTTCCTACATCGGAGTCAGAGGAAGCTCAACAATTGCATTCAGCGATGCCTACTTCGAAGGCGCTTCTGAAATATACTACATGGAATTGATAAACGGAACTTCAATCGGGATGCCGGGCTATGCATCATATAGTATCATGAGTGAAATCAATATTGCAAAAGGCCTTACCGACGGCCCAGATCTCTCTAATATGCCTGCAACAATGAGCGTTTATTGGCAGACAGGCAGATACTTCGAAGCTGCAGAGGGACAAGAAATGATTACTATCGCAACCTACGAGTACAACAATCAGCCAGCAATGGTCGCAGCTAGATACGGACAAGGAAATGTATTTGCATCAAGCCCTCAGTTTGAATATGAAGAGGACAGTGATAGAGATGGAACAGACTATCGCGATTCATTCGATGACCCTGACTCTGAATGGCCACTACTGCTAGAAATCTGCAAATGGATGATCGAGGACTCTTCAGCCGTGGCAAATACGACTACGTGGAGGTATCCCTCACCTGAACCAACAGAAACCACCGCAAATGATACACTCTCTGCGTTTCCAATTTCTGTTGAAGCGCTGGTTATTGTGGGAAGTATTGGTGCAGTTGTTATCATTGCAGCAGCAGTTGTATTGAGAAGAAGAGGCTAGGACCATTCATTTAGCTTACGGAAACGAATCCCAAGAATTACTGGGGTTCGCCTCACTCGTTTTTTTAGAGAGGAGGATTACTAAGATTCAATTCGGAGTTTGTACTATCATAGAATAGATGCTGGAGGAAGATAGAATGGTTGATTGGCGGAAAGCTTTGCAATTTGATCCACTGCCACCACTCTTGAATACCGATAATCCATCACTATTCTATTTCGCCAAGAAAGACCTACTTGAGAAAGAGGAAGATGGCCCGGAGCAATTGTGGACCCTACCAGCAGTCCAGAAAATCGTTAGAAAGCAACAGGAAGATGGCTCTTGGAAATATCCTGGAAAAAAAGGAAACCATCGAACACCTGAGGATTATAATCAGCTTGAAACATATCGTCAACTGCGTTTTCTTGTTGAGATGTATGGTGTAACTAAAAAACACGAATCACTTCGGAAAGCCGCAGAGTATCTATTTACGTGCCAATCGGAAGAAGGGGATTTTCGAGGAATCTATGGAAATCAGTATGCTCATACGTATTCACCTGCATTGATGGAGCTCATCATCAAAGCAGGGTATGGAAAAGACAAACGAATCGAGAAGGGATTCTTATGGCTACTGAATACGCGTCAGAAGGATGGAGGGTGGGCGGCACCTCTCAGAACACATAGAGTCAAGTATCTGGATGCTTGTCGTGACCCCGAGCCACTTCAGCCGGTTCGGGAAAAGCCGTTCTCACATTTGATCACAGGAACTGTATTGAGGGCCTTTGCGGCTCATGAGAAACATCGTTTTGATAAAGAAGCTCAAGCGGCTGGACAACTTCTAGCATCTAGATTCTTTAAGTCCGACAAATATGCAGATAGACGGACACCTGAGTATTGGTTCAAATTCTCATTTCCATTCTGGTTCACAGATCTACTCTCTGCGTTGGATTCACTTTCAATGTTGGGGTTTTCAAGAAACAACGCCAATATCGAGCAAGCACTCCAATGGTTCATAGATAATCAAAGGGAGAACGGCGAATGGAATTTGAAAATGGTTCGAGGGGGCAATTGGTCGGATCAGAAACTTTGGCTCTCCCTAGGAATCTGTAGAGTCTTCAAACGATTTTACGAATCATAAAGGACTATTCCATACAATTAATCAAGAGAAATACTAGAATGGATATCATGGCCTGCGAAAAGTGTGGCACTGTGATTTCTTATGGAAAACGAAAGCCATCAAAGCACCGTCTATGCATTGATTGCTGGAAATTAGCTGAAAAGAAAGAATCTGAGAAGGATGAAAACCCGACACATAATGAACAGTAGTGTACATACTAAGGCTGCTTATTGTATACACAGCATGCTAAAATACAGGTTCACAAGTTATTAGGAAAGGTGTATTAACGTGACTCATAAGTACCTTAGATTTATTCCTCCCTTGGCAATATCTATAGCAGGTTGGATAACTGCAAGCTACATTGTCCTCTATTCAGCGAAACTCATTGAAGGTATTTCTCCGTCTTATGATTTGATTCCTTTAACTCCTGGCAGAGTTGCACAAGATGTTGCGTGGCTCTTGGGCATTATACCGCTGGCAGGCATCATTGTGTATTTGATACTTAGTGTTCCAATTGCAGCTCTCATGCTAGGCGCAATTAAGTTGTTTCGAAGTCCAACCTATGATGTAGACATTGCTCAAATCGGCAATCGGTTTAGTGGAATGCGAATGATACGAAGAGCAATCGTCCCTGCACTCTTTTCAATGGCAATTTCAGGTATTGTAATGGAATTCATTCGAGGTTTCTTATTCAGTTTACTTCAAAATGTTCCTCCGCAGGCAGTGACTCTCTTTCAATTCTTTTTGCCTATCATAGGCACCCTAATTACTTTGCCAGTGGTTCTGGCGATTTTTATTCCTACTTGGATGTTAAACGACGCGGGAATTGTAATGCACTTGAAGGTTGGCCAGCTCAATATCAGGAGATGTCCTGACACAATTGGTGTTGGACGGTGGGTCAGTAATCTCTTATCTGGATTTACCATATTCACTGTGCCTTTTGTGCTGTTTGTGCAACATTTCCAACCAATCTTAAATGGAGAAGTAACCGACCAAGCGGCATATGTATATGCAATAGTTTTCTCACTTGGTATACCGTTCTTGGCCATAGCTTTCATAATACCAGTCGTTATCTTTCATGAGATCCTTATCAATACAAGTAAGAAAGGAATACGCAGTGTAGCTAGTCGATTGGGCTCTAGAGAACTGCGACTTGAAATGGTAGCTACTGAAACAACGATTGTTGACGAAGAGGCGGAATATAGCTGGTCCGCATCGACGGGAGCTAATGATTGAGAAATCAGTAACAAACAGAATAGATATCACAGGGAACAAATCGGTTTCCTGTGACTCTCTTCTGGTTTCTATTAGAATATCTTTGGTTCATCCCACTCTCCGAATATCTCTCTCCAAATATCGACAATCTCCCCAACTGTGGCATATGCCTTTACGGCACTGACAACATAAGGCATGACATTATCGGTTCCTTCTGATGCTTTTCTAAGTCCATCAAGCGCTTCCTGAACCTTCTTCTTATCGCGATCTTTGCGGATTTTCCTAGTACGTTCAACTTGCCGTTTCTCTACATAGGGATCTATCTTGAGAACAGGTATTGTGAGGTCTTCACCTTCAAGAACAAAGTCATTAACTCCAACAATTGTCCGTTTATTAGTTTCAATCTCACGTTGATAACGATAGGATGCCTCTGCGATTTCTCGTTGGAAGAATCCCTTTTCAATGGCTGCAACTACGCCGCCTAGTGCGTCTACCTTGTCAAAGTACTTGTATGCTTCTTCCTCCATTTCATTCGTGAGAGCTTCAATATAATATGATCCAGCTAATGGATCAATAGTGTTAACCACTCCACTCTCATGGGCTAGAATCTGTTGAGTCCGCAAAGCTACTCGAACTGCATCTTCAGTAGGAAGACATAGTGCCTCGTCCATCGAGTTTGTATGAAGGGATTGTGTTCCACCTAGAACGGCAGCTAGAGCTTGATAGGAAGTCCGTACTACATTCACTGTAGGTTGTTGAGCTGTCAGTGAGCAGCCGGCGGTCTGAGTATGGAACCGCATCCAAAGAGATCTCTTGTCTTTGGCTTTGAAAGTCTCCTTCATTTCCCGAGCCCAGATTCTTCTACCTGCTCGGTATTTTGCAACTTCCTCAAAGATGTCATTATGAGCATTGAAGAAGAATGATAATCGGGGAGCAAAAGTATCTACATCTAATCCTTGATTCATCCCTACTCTTACGTATTCCATTCCATTAAGAAGAGTAAAAGCTAGTTCTTGTGCAGCTGTTGAACCTGCTTCTCTTATGTGATATCCAGATATCGATATGGTATTCCAACGAGGGATGTGTTTTGCACAATATTCCATTATATCCCCTGTAATCCTTAGTGATGGTGCAGGAGATAGTATCCATGATTTTTGCGCCATATACTCTTTCAAGATGTCATTTTGAATTGTGCCGCCAATCTTATCAGCTGAAACGCCCTGTTTGGCCGCCGCCACCATGTACATCGAAAGCAACACTGATGCCGGAGCATTAATTGTCATTGATGTTGTGACTCGGTCCAGAGGAATGCCATCGAACAATATCTCCATGTCTTTGAGTGTGTCAACAGCAACTCCAAGCTTCCCGACCTCCCCCAATGAATATGGATGGTCAGAATCGCGTCCGAAGATTGTCGGTAGATGAAAGGCCACACTAATTCCGGTTTGACCATTTGCAAGAAGGAATTTGTACCTTCTATTGGACTCCTCTGCGTTCCCCATCCCTGCAAACTGACGCATAGTCCACAGGCGACCCCGGTACATATTAGGCTGAACTCCTCTAGTGTAAGGGTACTCGCTTGGAAAACCCAAATCTTTCATGTAATCGAAATCAGGAATGTCAAGGGGGGTATAGATGCGAGCGATGGGCTTGCTGGAAACTGTCATGAATTCAACAGAACGATCAGGATTTCTCTTTTGATGTGGCTCAAGAGTTTCCTCTTCCCAGAACTTTTTTGCTTTGGCAATGCCATCCAATATACCGGCAGACTCGCTAGAACTCTCCTTCTTCTCACCCTTTTCTGCGCCCATAACAAGCAACTCCAATAGTAAGACAAGTTTGAACCCAGAAGGACTTCATATTAACTGTTCGATTCGAACGGATTAGAATTCAAACCCCTTGCGTGCTTCAGCTTTTTCTGTGGCGAAATAGTGTTTGATTTCCTTCATCTCAGTGACCAAATCAGCCACTGCAATGATCTCATCTCGTGCATAACGACCGGTCATTATTAATTCAATATCAATTGGTTTCATTCTTACGAGCCCAACTTGCTGTTCCAATGAAATTAGATTCCATTCGACAGCGACATTGATTTCATCCAGTATCAAAACATCACATCTATGTTCTGAAAGAATCTCTTGAGCCAGCTTCAATCCATCTTGAGCCATTTGTATATCCACAGGGTCGGGATTATCTTTTTCGACCCATGATTGTCGACCCATTGGAATGATAGTGAAGTTAGGAATCAATGCAGTGCTTCTAAATTCCCCATAATTCACATCATCACCATCACCTCTCCAGGCAGCTTTGGCTTTCATGAAGGAAATGGCAATTACATCCAATCCGTGACCAGCTGCACGTAATCCTGCACCCAATGCACAAGTGGTCTTTCCCTTTCCATTTCCAGTATACACTTGCACGCTGCCTGCAGTTTTTGGTTTCCCCATTATCCAGAACCTCTTTCAGCGGAGCTTCTTAACAATTTCAGCTATTCTTAAGCCCAACTTCTGACTACCCCGGATAGCTAGACTATCATCCTTTGCTGAGCGCCAACCAGCCTCGTCAGTTTGCAGAGACCCTGATCCGAATGTACCATCCTTTACGGGGCTACCTAATGCTCCAACTACAATCATACCTTGGCCCAAAGCATACCTATTCAGAACATCGATAACATGCTCTTGACCACCATAACGTAATCCAGCGTAGGTGATAGCCCCAAAAACCTTGTTCTTCAGCTGATGGTCTTGCATCTTGAGAAAACGAGAACGATCTATGAAATCCTTCAGCACGCCGGGCACAGTTGTGAAGTAGGAAGGAGCCGCAATAATAATTCCATCTGCTTGAAGCAGCTTCTCCTCAATCCTAGGCATATCGTCATTTGCGCTTTCTGGGCATGGCTTTTTCCGTACGCATGAATCACATCCGGTACAATGCCGAATGTCGAAGTCGCTTATATTCAGTAAAAATGTCGATTCTTGTTCCCTTTCACCATCCGAGAGTGAGTCGGATGCTGCCTTCAGAGCCGCTTCTAATAGAAAACGCGTATTGGACCTCTCTTTTTTGGGAGACCCACATATTCCCACAATCAGCATAGTATAATCCTCAGCAACCTGTGAGAAGGGAGGTTTCTATGGACTACTTTTGTCTTTCGTCTTCATCTGCACTCATTGTCGGAAGTTCCTTGCTTTCTGAGCATATTCTTCACTTGCTGCCGATGCAATTTGTGAGGCATCAGGATTTCCCAAATCCATTTGCAGTTTAGCTATCAGGGAGTACACCTGTGCAAGCCCTGCGTAATTCTCAATTCCTGCGAGTATTCCAGCCGCATCTTATGCAATGTAGAATGCTTGATTATACAGGCTTTTTCCCTTGAGAATATTCGCTCTTACTAGGAGAGCCCATCCAACAACTTGCTTCAAATCTTTATCGTCATTTTCCATTCCTTCCGTGATGATAGCACCAAAGTGAGCCTCAGCGGCGGGTAGGTTTCCTTCATTGAGAAATCGTATGCCAAGTGCCAGCTTTGAACGTGCTATCTGTACGGCATCACCCGATTGAATAGCCAAGTCTAGTGACTCCTCGGCCCTTCTTACGGCATTTTCACTTCTATCCAGCTTGACAAGTGCTTCATCGACCCTCATAAGGCAGTAAGCCAGCACACGCTTCCGCTCAAGTTCAATGGAGTCAGTTAATCCCTTGAGGGAGGTAAGGATTTTGGTTGCATTTCGATACTCCGCAAGTTCCCAGTCCCAATCTTCATTTTCTTGGGATTCCCAAATTGCATTTTCAACTATCTGTTCCGCCTTCGCTATGCGGTCTTTTGCGTCCATAATGAATCGCATTACACGCGTTTTCCGTGCTTATAGGTCTTGCAGAAAATCATGGTATTGATTCACTCAATGATTGAGCAATTACACTGACAGCAGTTTTTGCACCTACTTTGCTTCCATCCTTGTGAGATGCAGCAGCTACAGTAAGTGCATGGACTCTTAGAATCTGGACATCGTATCCCTGTACTTCAATGGTAGTAGGTACAACATCAGTTGAAGCTTTGACAGATTCATGAGCTAGCTGCTCCTGAATAAGGGACAGGTGATCCTCAGGAATGTTACCACCGAGCATTTCACCGGTGATGTCTATTACACCAGCATAAGCGAGTTCATGATTTACAAATATTCTATCAAGAGCCGCGTCGATTATTGGACGTATTTCATCAGAAGGTTTCAAATCAAGACTCACAAACTGATCGACGATATCATCCATGCCATCGATTTCGCCCATATCTCCGCTCCATATTCCCATAACGCGTCCGAATGTCTGAGCGATTTCCCTTCCTAGTGCAACCATTCGGCGAGAGAGGGAAGTAAGGTCTTCATCTGTCGTTACGCGCATAACAACCACGAATGATTCAAAGAATGTATACACCCAGAGAAAGTCATTCTGTTCCAGTATGTATGCCTGTCCAAGAATAGTACTTTCTCTTGAGTGAAAAAGAGTAACGCATGCATTAACATGGAGAGGTAGTTGCTTATCGATTACTCGCATGCCATCTTCGTAGCAGATGCCATACAATCTTTCACCAGTGCCTCTAAGGATGTATGCTCCAAGTATCAAGTGGAACCCCGGCAATGTCAACCGGTATTTGTCAGTCATAAGGATTACTTGTTCATACGGCCGAGCCCATTTGTGCCAATCCTTAGCGCCTTTACAATTGCTTATATGTTACCGCTGAATTCGATAAGTTGGTTGCTCTCCGATGTCAAAGAAGAAGAAGAAAGCCGAGCGTGTCAAGCGAACACGATATGACATCTTTGCAGAAATCATCAGAGTGATTATGGTTTATGGCTACTGCCCGCTCACACGAGCGGCCAGGTCAACAAACATGCCCGTCGACCGTGCAAAGGAGAGCATCCTTGAACTCGTCGATCGAGGTCTTCTTCAGTCAGAGGATGATGAGGGGAGCATAGTCTACAGTGTAACTGTAAGAGGACATCAGTATCTTGAGATTTACAAGAGACTAGCTGGGCTTGTTGGAGTTCCTATTCCAGATCCCATAATCGGGATGTAATTGCATTTTCAGGAATCAGTTCGAGCCATGGCATTCAAAACAAGTGATTGGAATGACTCCTTGGGTCAGAAAGTGAATTGCTGCAAGTACTCCGTAGAATAGCATATCCAAGATAACAATAATCATGAGAACTTTCTTCATATCTATCATGGATTCCTCCAGCTAATAGAATTGACCAATACTGATGCACGAATAATTACTCTTGCGAGCAAATGAAAAAAGAAACATGACTGAATGGATTGAATCATCCATCCAGTCCGAAACTGCATATATTCTATTTTACAGCAGGAAATCTTCAAGTGGATTGCCATCAAATTCCTGTGGTGTGTCATCTCTATCATATGGGTAATTTGATAGAGCCCAATCGAAGCACAGCTCCATTGATGTGAAACCCTGACCAACAAGACCGGCTTCTAAGAACCAGTATGTCCAGGCACCATTGGAGTATGTTGATACATCATATCCATATCCTGAGTCAGTGCAGGTTGTAGTCAAGTAGATATTGGCTCCATTAGCAGTTGACATGACTTCATTCATACCACCGGAGTAACAGTGATCAAGGAAAATGAAGACCTCAGATATAGATGGGGCAAAAGCCGCTGCCAACTCTACATCAGTAAAGGAACCATCTTCACCATTTTGACCAACTCCATAGTCCCACAAGCAAATGGTTTCACCACCGCTGTATGTTGTACCATGACCTGAGCTAGCATAGACAATGATATCATCGGCATCGGCCAAAGCAATCATGTTTGCCAATGCTGCTTTCACGTTAGATTCAGTTGCATAACCATCCCATTGTGGGTAGTAGTTTTTGCCATCACCGAGGAGGGTTATCACATAACCTTGTGGTGAAAGGTAGTTATACCAATCAGTTGCATCCTCATCACAATAGGTCAAGTCATTGATTGCAGAATAATCTGATATTCCAACTATCAATGCGTATTTATTCTGACCCGGTGGGGGAGGTGGATCTTCAATATTGTCGACAGTCACAGTGACGCTAGCTGAACCAGTTAGACCGCCACTATCAGTTGCAGATGCTAAAATAACATGAGTGCCTTCAGTCGCAGTCGTTGTGTCCCAACTATATGATGCGGTGGCGACAACCACGCCATCAATACTTATTGAAGGTATGAGAGAGCCGTCTTGGCCATCAGATGCAGTGGCTACTATGAGCACTGTTCCTGAAACGCGGGCAAGATTTGTAGGTTCTGAGATAGTAACGACTGGAGCGGTATTTCTCCATCGTCCACCTTGGCCTCTTGCTGTATCACGAGTAGGAACATTGCTTGTTGCCGCTACATCAGCAATTGGTCCAACCAGAAAGGCAGTACCAAAAACGAAGAGCAAGCATATTCCTAAGATTGTTGTTCTTTTCACAATTTATCCTCCAAACGCTCCTTGCAGCAATAATTATGAAAGATAGCCTACTTATAAATTAGCTTTCTTTTATAGAACTTGGTTTATACACCAAATTAGACGCGAAACTGATTGAACGAATAGTGGATTCAGATTTTTGCTGTAGAAAATTACATTGTACTAGTAACATATTGTGACCTAATTACGTGACTTCGCTTTATATACCAGAAATGTGAGTAACAACACAGATACAGACAATTGTGATGACAATGACAGAAGAAAACGAACAGCGTTCTGATAGGATTTCCCTGAAAAATCAGGATGTCATAACCCTGAGCAAAGTCAATGGCGACGTCGAGATAAGAAGCTGTGGCAGATGGGTTCCCGAGGAAGGGAATGAAATCGTAGTCACAGGAACAGTGACAATTCAAGGAGCACTTGAAATTGAAGGAAATCTTCGAGTAGGTTCACTCAAAGCGAGAACCAGAGATACTATCGAGGTTTTCGGAGATTTGGCTGCAGAGAGAAGTGTTCGCGTCGAAAAAGGTGCATTATATGTGGAAGGTTGGATCAATGCACGCGAAGTAAGAGCAGATTCCAGTCTCAGTGTTGGCAAGGATCTTACATGTTCGACAGGCTCTGGTGGCGGTTCAGTAAAAGTCGGAGGAAATGCCATAGCTGAGAGAATCAGTGGTGGCGGCTCAGTCAAAATCGAAGGTAATGCCGAGGTAAAGGAACTTCGTGCTGGAGGTTCAGTCAAAGTTCTTGGCGAAATCCAATGTGATGAGCTTAAGGTTGGCGGCAGCGGAAAGGTCAATTATGGCAAGATTGGCACTGTAAGCATCGGTGGAAGCTTCAAGTCGGAAGGGGCGGTTGAAGTTGAAGAAATCGATGTTGGCGGATCAGTTGTTGTAGGACCAGGTTCATTTGTAAAAGCCATTGATGTTGGTGGAAGCTTCAAATCAACAGGCGAAGTGACTTTTGGAGCCATTGATGTTGGTGGATCAGTAAAGCTGGGCGGAGCCGCAAAAGGTGAAACAATTGATGTCGGTGGTTCAGTGTATGTAGCTGGTCCCCTTGAGCTTATGGAAGACCTTGAAGTAGGCGGAAAAATTACAGTCGATGGCGACCTCAAATGTCATAAAAAAATCAAGATAGGCGGAGTAATCACAGTAGATGGACGGATTGATACCTACCGAATAATTGTAGGTGGGCGAATAGAGGCCAAATATGTGAAGGCAGAAGGCTTTCGACTTGGTGGAAGAGGTGAAGTAACATGCCCTGTGGAATCAAAGGAAATACTGGTTCGTGAAAGAGCTCGCACAGAATCACTCTATGGTGATGAAATTAGAGTTGAGGACAGATCGAGAGTGAAGAGTATCTATGGACGAGACATCTACATTGAGCGAGGGACAATCGTAGAGGGGGAAATCCAATACACTGAATCTCTTGAAATGGAAGAGAAAGTAACCATCAAGGAAGAACCGAAGAAGGTTGATTCCCTACCACCCCCAGAAGATGTTCTATAATTGCAGAAGGTGCAGTAGCTCATATTGAGCTACTGCTTTCTTCTGTCTGCTCCTTCTTTCTAACGACAAGTATCCGATATCCGGAATCAGTTGAATACGAATTCTTAGAGTAGTCACCAAATTCCTCAGTACACTCAAGATGTGAAAGCATCAACAATAAGTCAGCCTCTCTATTGAAGACAAGAGCCGCACCGGATTTTTGATTAATTTCCTCAAGTATGATTTCAGTATGAGTATCACGAATCGTAAATATGAGGTCGAGTGACAGGATTTGTTTGAGCGAATCAGTCATCATAATACCAGAACGTGATACAGTTCGCCCTCCATCTATATCGATAGGAGGTTCTTCAAATGAGGCATATTCTGGTTGCTTACCTCCAGGGAATAAATCCAGAATGAAGATGCCTTTGTCATCTAAATGATTGTGAACACATCGAAGAAGTGAGAGTTGTTCTTCTGTTGTAAGCGCATGCCCAAATGAAGTGGGGATTATAATAAGCGGAAACTTCACATCCAAGTCGAAGTTTCTCATATCACCTTCGACCAATGAAATTCTAGTGGAAACTGATTCATCTTGTTTTGCAAGCTCCTCTCTGAAGACGTCAAGCATGGCAACCGAATTCTCAAGTGCAACCACATCAAAGCCATTCTTAGCTAATTCAAATGATACACGGCCGGTTCCTGCCGCAAGGTCAAGAATAGGTGAGCCGCATTCCTTGGCGTAGGATAAATAGAAAGGGATATCCTCATTGTTTGCAAAAAGGTTGTAGTACCTCGCTGCTTTTTCATAGCCCTTTCTATATTCTTGGAATTCATCTCCCATTAAGCTGTTACGCCCCTAGAATCGAGCGCAATTTTCTCCTCCAGATGTTCGCGATATCGTTCTGGCACTGAGTAATTTCTGTATGAATGGGAATACCAATCCCTAATCATACTTTCAACCTCGGCATCAACTCTCTTCGTCAAATCATCTCCAAGCCGTGGAGCAATTGAAAAGACCTTGCCATTAGGTGTCTTGACAACCTTGCCTTTCTTGGCAACAATTTCTCCACCCAATATTGTAAGGGCTGCCTCTTGGAAGCCCTTCACAATAAGCTCTGGTTTCTTTGCTAGTTCCATCTTCAATGGATTGAGATTGTAGACGGAAACATCGGCATCAGCGCCAACACCAAGATGCCCCTTTCTTTTCTCGATACCAAGAATCTTTGAAGGAGCTGCTCTTGTGCTGATCACAGTTTCATAGAACGACCATTCTCTTTCAATTCCTTCCAAAGTAGATCTCTCGCGAGCAAACTTGTGGACTTTGTCCAACCAGAGGTCTCTTTGGGCTTTGCTCATCAGCCATGAGATGACCAATGGATATTTCGTAAATGGGCCAGCATTTGGATGGTCAGTTGTAAGTACAACGCGCCAGACATCATCAACATTGAGTGCGAATTCAAGAGGTATTGTCCACTGTACGGAGTTTGCTGGAGATTTCATATCAAAGGTATATGGTACAATACCCGCTCCACCCGGAAGCTCGACATCGACGGGAATATTTGCCCATTTCGTGTGCTGCATCTGATGAAGGGTAAACTGGAATGGTCCATCACCAGTCATAGTTAGCGCAGGGCCAAATGTGATTTGACCCAGATCTGCAGTGAAATGCTTATTCTTGTTCATGTATTTGGCAAATGTTAGTCCGCCAGATGCAACATCTTTCCACTCTGGCTTCCCATCGTCGATCATGTCAAGAGTTTCAAAGGACATGTGTGTAAGGTGAATAGTGTGCTTCCTGCCTTTATGCCCTTTAATATCTTTAACGGCATCTAGTTCTTCCATTGTACTCTGCACATTCCCAATTCGACCCAAGTTGTTTGGGTGTAGATGAACGACATGTGGCAGACCCAACGCCTCAGTTGCTTGGACTAATGACCGAATTATCTCTCGTGGTGTAATACCCCAATCGGGGACTTCCGTATCAGGCTCGCGGACGTTCTTTCCATAAGCCCATGCGTATGTACCACCCGGGTTGACAACCTTGACGCCCCAGCCACCAGTTGCTTTCAAGAGCCAAGATATAAAGCCGGCTAGACCTGAGATATCGCCTTCTTTAACGTAGCTGTAGGTAATCATATTGTTACCAAACATGGGCAGAAGAGCGGTATTCAGATTCGGAATGTCTTCTAGCTCTTCCCAAGTACCAAGGGCTTTCATTGGTGGGAGAGCGGGTTCAACAACAGTGGTATATCCCATTGAGGAATAACGATATCCCAGTATGTATGATGATGGTACAACGCCACCAACACCAGAACGAGTGATTCTTGTTTTTGAAATAGGTGGTTCAAGTCTATAGTAATCAGGACACATTGCACGTCCGAAATTCACCTTTGAACCCACAATGTGCGAGTGCATATCGACTCCTCCTGGAAGGACTGCTTTTCCAGACATGTCGATTTTCTTCGCGTTCCCACTGACTTTATCGACAATCTTGCCATCAGAGATGCAGATGTCCTTTATTTCTCCATCAATACTATTGATGGGATCATAAACTATGCCACTTGTAAGAATGATTTCTTTACTCATCAGCCCACCTCCTTCAAGAGGCCTTCGTATATCCTGCGAAGTATTTCACGATCTGGCAATAATCCCTCGGGAGGGTCTATTACTTTTTGAAGATAAAGAGGTAGGCCATCCATTCTAACAGCAGCTCCATCGCATTCTATTCCTGCAACAGCAGAAGGAATATTCACAGTTGCCATAATAGAGGTCATGTTTTGTTTGGGGTCGATATTAATGATGGGAATCCGGGACATTGTCTTCAAACAATCTTTCGGAAAATGAGCCCCAGGATCCGCAGCAATATTCAGCATAGCATCGACTTCACCTCTTGCCAGAAGATCAACCGATGTGTATTCTCCAGGTTGATAACGGGGATAGCCTCGCGCATAATCCACGGCATAGGGATATCCTGTCTGCCAAGTGGAAGTCTTGTTTGCGCCACTCACATTGTAATGTCCTCTCATAGGCATCATATTCCACTTTGTGTAGGAATTAAGATCTTGAATCAACTTGACAGCAGCATCGATATTCCTATGACGGCCTTTCGTTTGTGTTAAGCCAAGTCCAAAGAAGAGCACTCCGTATTTGGATTCTTTCATCGTGTTTGCCATCTCTTCCAACTGTGCCACAGGAAGCCCACCGATAGTGTTTCCATTTACACGGTGACCGCGTACAAGGGCACGTAAAGTAGATAGGACCTCCAAGTCAGTTCCTGGATCAATCTGAATGAATTTGTCAGCAATTCGTTCGCTCTCTGATTTTCGAATATCGACAAGCCATATCTGACGCTCTGTTTTTGGATCTTTTATGAATTTTCCAGGAACACGAATATACCTATCAACATGACGGGGGTGCGCCTGCGTTGGATTACAACCCCAATAGATTACTAAGTCGGATCTGTGGCGCGTCTCTGCTAGCGCGGCTCCAGCTTCACCAGATTCTTGAACCCCAAGCATAGTTGGTCCATGGCATACTGAAGAAGTGTTATCTACAACACCGCCCACTAACTCCGCAATTTTATAGGCCTCTCTATGAGCATCATTCTCAGTAGAGCTGAGTCCATAGACAAGGGGCCTTCTAGCTTTGGCGAGTATTTCCACAGCTTTTGTTATTGCCTCATCAACACTAACATTCGAACGGGCTTTATCTTTTCCAATAGAAGGAGTTTCCATGCGATTATCATGATGATTTAGAAAACGGCTTTTACTAATTGTACACCCATTTTCCATTCTTGTGATTTTGCCACCTTCAACCTCGAGAAGTATGTCGTCGCACAGACATCCGCAAAAAGTGCACGGTACATCTTCTACAATTCGTTTCGATTCCGTCATCGGTTTGCACCCTCCATCCTTAACAAATCTTCAAGCGGCGTAACAGGTTTACCAT
Organism: uncultured archaeon; assembly: GCA_964391265.1. Lineage (GTDB taxonomy): Archaea > Asgardarchaeota > Thorarchaeia > Thorarchaeales > Thorarchaeaceae > MP5-2226. The sequence goes on along the minus strand of CAYMLT010000004.1, from coordinate 3,599 downwards.
TGGCTGAAAACACCTTGGCATCAAGCCCCTTGAAATCCGGCATGCCCGTTTCTTGAGTGTTCGGCCCTAGAAGAGCGTTATAATAGGGACCCGATGGTATGAATGCCACCTTCGGATCTTTTGCTCTACTTGCCTTACTCTTGACAACAACTTGGCCATGGAGAGTTTCAATTTCGATGGAATCTCCTGCCGTTACACCGAGTGCTTCTAGCACAGCAGCATCCAACTCGCAGACTGCTACTGCATTAGCGTACCCCTCAGTGAGCTTTCCAATTTCCATAGTTCTTCCTTGTATCAGTGTCCTTCCTGAAATAAGAAGGACCTGGACCCCTACACGGTTCATATCCGTCACCATTGAATTCCTATTCGTTTTTAGTGGTAATCGCGAATGATATGGATTGTGGTGAACGATTAGTTTAGTTTCTTAATCAAGATTACTGGAAAAGAAAGGATAACACCGGCTGCAATAGAGATGATAACAATATTCTCCAAAATGGATATTATTCCTTGAAGCTCATAACTTGCATTGCTACTCACTGAAATTGAAAGTCTGAAGACATTCGATTCTCCCAGATTGCCTAAGGAGTCATTTGCTATAAACTGAAAGTCCCAGGCAGCGTAAGTATGGTTTGCATCGAAGTCGTAATCAACGAGGTGGACACTCATTCGGAATGATGTGTTGCTAAGCATCATCTCAACATGCATCCTAGATTCAATCCATGTTTCTGCGGATGAAATCTTCCACCTTGCAAGAACTGTATGAGGCAAGTCGCTATCCTCGACGTCAACCTTCAGAACGAGTGGAATAGGCAACGAACTACTCTCACGAGTGTACTGTCGATCAAGTGGATTCATCGGATAGATATCAAATACAGGACCATTGGCATCAGCCATCAATACCCTTTCTTCAGGAATGATGCTATATGTTGAAGGCTTTGGAGGTGTGCCACATGTGCAAAACGGGATACATACGACAAGTACTACCACAGTATAACACAGTAAACTCTTGCCTCTCAATCAAACAACCCCAAGCAATAGCATGCTTGAAGCAAATTAAGTGTTCGCAAAAATGATACTACTTCGAAGAGTTTATCAGCCACTGGTCGGGGGTGCGCTCTGAAAGCCTATTTCCGAACAGGCGGAATGATATCATGGCAGTTGACAAAAAAACACTCATCGACCTGTACACACGAACTTTACGGGTTCGCCTCTTTGAAGAAAAAGTATGGGAGTTATTTGGCGAGAATATTGTACCAGGAACACTTCATCTTTACCTTGGCCAAGAAGCTACAGCAGCAGGTGTAACAGCTGCATTGAAGGATTCTGATTGGATTCAGAGTACCCACAGAGGCCATGGCCATGTGATTGCGAAGGGTGCAGATCCAAATGCAGCATTAGCAGAATTGCTGGGTAAATCCACGGGATCGTGCAAAGGAAAAGGCGGTTCCATGCACATCACTGAATTCGGAAAGGGTGTGTTAGGCGCAACAGGAGTAGTTGCCTCAGGACTGCCAATTGCAGTGGGAGCGGCACTGTCATGCCAGTTGCAAGGCACAAAGGATGTAGTCGCGTGCTTTTTCGGTGATGGCGCGTCAAACAACGGTACATTCGGAGAATCACTGAATATGTCTGCTATCTGGAAGCTACCTGTTATCTGGGTTGTTGAGAACAACCTTTATGCAATGGGAACTCCAATAAAACTGACCTGTGCCTCAAGTACAATAGCTGAGAGAGCCAATGGGTACTGTATCCCGAATTCAGTTGTTGATGGAAACAATGCTTTAGAGGTTTATGAGGCAACAGTGGAAGCTGTTGAGAGAGCGCGTAAGGGAGAAGGACCCACTCTTATTGAATGTCAGACATATCGCCAAAGAGGCCACTCGAGATTTGATCCTGCAAAATATCGTCCTGAAGAAGAAGCCAAGGAATGGCTGAGTGAAGAACGAGATGCCATCAATATAATCCAAAAGATTGCAATCGAGCAGGGAGCACTCACAGAGAAAGAAGCAGAGAAGATACGTGCTAAACTTCAGAAAGAGATCGACAAAGCAGCAGATTTCGCGAAGAAATCGGATTATCCAAAGCCCGAAGAAGTATTTGATGATGTTTATGCGGAGGCGATCTAAATGGCGGAAATCACTTACAGGGAAGCATTGAAAGCCGGTCTTCGTGAAGAGATGCTTAGAGATGAAACAGTCTTCATTATGGGTGAAGATGTGGGCTTAAACTGGGGAGGAGCTTTCAAAGTAACCAAGGACCTTGCAGAGGAATTTGGAGTGGAACGTGTCAGGGATACCCCAATCTCTGAGAACACAATTGCGGGTGCTGCAATTGGTGCAGCAATTACGGGTATGAAACCTGTTGCAGAAATTATGTTTGGTGACCTCATTACACTTGCAATGGATCAGGTTTGCAATCAGGCAGCGAAGATGAGATACATGTTCGGCGGCCAGACCTCAGTTCCAGTTGTTTTTCGAACGGTATTCGGTGGCGGCAAGAATCTTGCATCTCACCACTCACAAAGTCTGGAGTCGTGGTTCATGCATACACCCGGTTTGAAAGTAGCAGTTCCAGCATTTGCAAAAGATGTCAAGGGAATGATTAAGACTGCAATCAGAGACCCTGACCCAGTTCTGTTTGCGGAGCATAAACTGGTTTACGATAAGAAGGAAGAAGTACCGGACGAGGACTATACTATTCCATTTGGCGAGGCCAAGATTCTCAGAGAAGGCGCTGACGTGACTCTCTGGGGAACGATGTTCATGCTACATAAGGCGTTAGAAGTAGCAGAGGAACTTGCCAAGGAAGGAATCAGCGTTGAAATCATTGACCCAAGGACTCTAGTCCCATTAGACAAGAAAACTCTCATTGACTCTGTAAAGAAGACTGGTAGACTAGTGCTGGTTACTGAGGAAACAAAGACCCTTGCAACAACTGCAGAGATTGCGGCGATGGTTCAAGAGGAGGCATTTGACTGGCTTGATGCACCTATCAAGAGAGTGAATGCACCGGATACACCAGTTCCCTTTAGTCCACCATTAGAGAATTACTTCATTCCTGATAACAAAAGGATTGCACAAGGCATTCGTGACGTTCTATAGGAGAGTTAAGTTCAAATGGTAGCAACCATGATTATGCAGAGAATGAGCGTCGCCATGGAATATGGTGTGATTCTCAAATGGCTCAAGAAAGAGGGCGACACGATAAAGAAGGGAGACCCTGTTGTAGAAATCTTTGGAGAGAAGAATGAATTCGAACTGGAAGCTCCAGCAGATGGAATTCTCCTGAAGATTCTTTGTGACGAGAATGATGAGATACCAATTAGTGAGCCTATTGCGTTCATTGGCGAGAAGGATGAGAAGATACCTGACATTAGACCGAAGAAGATGAATCAATCAGCTGCACCTAGTGCACCTGTTCAAGAAACCGTTGCACCTCCAGTATCAAAGGCAGCCACCACTGCAGAACCCACAGCCCCAAAGGTTGCATCTCCGTCCGTTATGAAGGACGGTAGAATCAAGGCATCACCAAGAGCAAAGAAAAAAGCAAAAGAGATTGGCGTTGATATCTCATTTGTCAGTGGTACAGGTTCAGAGGGC
>CAYMLT010000003.1:14339-33548 GCA_964391265.1 uncultured archaeon | reverse complement strand
GAAAGGGTTGCACAATACGACAAGAAGAGAGTCAGCGAGATTACTTGGGTTGATGTCAACACAATAGAAGAGATAGCAGTCACCTTCGCAACTCACGGACCTGCCCTAATTACCACAGCCCCTGCAGGAATGAACCACTATACAAATGGCACTTGGGCGGCTAGGGCAGTTCATGGCATTCTGGCAATTTGTGGCTATCTCGGAGTTCCTGGGGGAGGATTTCAATATCTTTCATCCAATAACAGCCCATTCAATACTGCAGCCATCACTTTAAGCAACCTGCTTGCTGATGATGTGGAGCCTGTTGTTCCTTCAGGAACCTATGTTCCAGAATATGTCTTGAGTCAACAAGAATCACCACTGAAAGTTTTCGTTATTCAAGCAGCAAGCCCCATGACACAATGGCCAAACACAAGCAGAACGATCAAGGCACTGGACAAGATTCCGTTCAAAGTTTGCATCGATCTTGAGTTAACCGATACGGCAAGACTCTGTGACATTGTTCTACCAGCAACTTTCATTTTTGAGCACCATAACATCGTGCACAGCGAGCTTCACAGGATTGTCCAATATGCTCCGCAGATAATTGAACCAATTGGAGAGGCAAAGAGTGAATTGGATATATGGGCGGGTGTTGCACAGAGAGTTGGTATTGGTCAACACTTTGAGATTTCAGAAGTCGAAGCTATAAGGATTGTATTGCAATCTGAGGAATGCGATCACATCACCTTGAAAGAACTGGTGAAGCATCCGGAGGGAATCCGAACAATGGCTCCATCAATTCCATTTGAGGATAAGAATTTTCTCACAGCATCTGGTAAGATTGAGCTTTACTCTACTCTACTCGAGAAGATGGGCTATGATCCTTTGCCATTTCATGAGGAGCCACTGGAGAGCCCCATTTCAACACCAGAAGTGTTCGAAGAATATCCTCTCATTATGATATCAGGAAGATTGCGGAAACGGTTGCACTCGCAGTACAATGCTGTCGAAGTTGGAGGAAGTGTCAAGAGTTACTCACATTGTACAAGTTGCCAAAAATGTGTGAAAGAATGTCCTGATGAAGCAATCACTCTAGCATCGCCAACTCCAAAACAGATGCAGGACCACCTTTCCACGGAGTCTGAATCACACGCCCCCCTTAGGCAGAAACTGGGAAGTCTTGTCAAAAGTTTGGCCGTGAGTATGGAGAATACACCTATTTCAGTACCAAGTGAAATCACAGGCCTTCTTGTTCCTATATGGAATCCAACGAAATGTATTGGGTGCAGAGAATGTGAACTTGATATATGTCCGTACAATGTAGTGGATCGACCAATTGTTATGAAAACCAGAAGTGAGAGCAAACTGAAGAGAATGTACCTCAGAATGCATCATTCAACTGCCAATCAGCATGGGCTCTTTGATGGTGATAGAATAGATATTGAATCTAGAAGAGGTGTTGTTGAAGGAGTACGATTGGAACTATCCAGGGACATCGACCCTCGTATTGTATGGTCCTCAGATGGCTGGTGGACAGATGATGGAAATATCAATCTACTAACGGAAGACGTTCACACTGCCTTTGGACATACTCCAGGTTTCAATTCAGTCCTAGTTAGAGTAAAGAAATCCAAATCCTAAGGATATTGTCCTTCTACTCAAATAAAAAGAAAGGAAACCAGAATACAATAGACTGTTGTAATAACTAGATGCAGCAAAGCCAATGGCACAACGACCTTTGTGAAGTCCATAAAGGTTATCTTCCGTTGATTCTTTTCTGCCAGATTCATTGCGATCATATTAGGTGCATCTCCAAAAGGAATTGCATACCCTCCGATGTTTGTGCCAGCCATCAGTGCCATAGGAACTACCGGGTTTAGTGAACCGAGTTGCACTGCAAGCTCAGATAACACTGCGGCTACAGGAATATTATCGACAGGAGAGAGAGCGAAACCTGGTATCCATATCATGAATATGATGGCAATAAGCACATTGCCGCCTGTGATTGTAACTAGCCCGGCACCTAATTCTGCTACAATATTGGTTTGCACAAGTGCCACTATTAGACCAAATAATCCTATCAAGAAGAATAGAGTATCCCAAGAGAGTTTTTGAATTAACTCCTTTGCCTTTCGTTGTGAGAATACAAGCATTCCAGATGCAACCAAGAGCGCGACAAGGGTTAATTGAACACCCATCATGAAACCGATAAGAAGAAGCGCCATCGCTACCATTGAAAGATAAAAATCACGGCGAGATTTGATCATACTGCCAAGAGGAATCTGACAGAGAAAATCAATATCATAAGATTCGTGAGGCCATGCATCCTTAAAGTACCAAAGTAACAGCGGTAGTGATACGAGGAAGAGAATTAGGACCAGTGGCATCATAATAATGAATAGCAATCCAGCGTTAACATCTGTTAGAAGCGCTATCACTAGATTGGGCACAGAACCAACGATGGTAGGGATTGAGGCTAGATTGGCAATAACAACTTCTGAGATAAGAAGTGGTCGAAAATCCATGTTAATGGCACTGCAGACCTCAACGGTGAAGGTGCCCATCACAAGCATAGTTGGTAATGGATCCAAGAAAAGAGAGATTCCTAGAACGAAAATCATGAAACCAAAAAACACGTGGCGAGGATTGCCGCCAGTTCGCCTCATGAGCAGCAGAGAAATGTATTGGAACATTCCAGAGGATGCAGCAACTGCAACAACGATCAACATAGCTGCAATAAACATTATTGATGACCAATCAATGAGAAGTATGTAAGTATCGAATGAGATTCCCAAACCAAAGAAAAGGACAGCTCCAGCAAGTGACATCCCAAATAATGCAGTAGCAGTTTCATCAATTTTCTCAGACATGATTACAACTAGAGTCACAACAAAAATGGTAAGCACTAGGATTGCTGGAAGGTCCATATTTCTTCAACATGCTGTCCTCAGAGTGTGCCTCTATTAAACAGTATGCGAAATCGCTTTGTGTCTGGTCACTCCGGAGATTCCATGGGGGGCCAATCACCAATCATTTGGCGAATAGTAACAATCTGACCCAGATGGTATGAATTGTGTTGCGCAATCATCTGAAATGCCCAATGTTTTGTTCCCTGTGGCCACGACGGCATTCCTGAAGAAAGATCCACTTCATCTACAAGCGAAGACATTCTTTCGATTCCTGAAAGGAATCTCTTTGAGAGAGCATCCAATTCTTCTTGAGCAATAGTATCAATAGGTTCAGGCCAGTTCTCAGTTTTTGACCGAGACCAGTCCACTTCTTTCTCTTCAACAGCATCAATAGTAATATCCTGCCAAAACACAAGATGATTTAGCAATTCCCAGATGGTATGTGTGAGGCTATTCATTCTCTTTGCAGCAATATCTGGTATGATGTCCTTCAGAACTTTCTTTGGAGGCGAGTGAATATGAAAAGCAACCAAGCCTTGCTTAAGGGTGGCTCTAGCAACATCTATCATAGAGTAAGATGATGCTACTATCCCCATTAACTCTTTGGCTCTGAGCGGAGTGATTTTCTTTCAACATCAGCGCAGAGATTAATCGTAAAATGTTACGCCTCGTTCTATATCTGAGTAATCATCTGATTTATCGGCATCCTTATTGGAGGATTCATAATAGGAGCTTGAGGATTTTGGAGGTTTAGTTGATACCAGTGTGGCAATACCGTCGTATTCTGATAGAGATGTTTCAGAAATATCATTTCCCCTTTCATCTTTGATGATCCAGACATCATTTGCCTTCATCGATTGAAAGGCCCAATCGTTCTTGCAGGCAGAACGAAATGATTGAGAAGGTGATCCGGAAATAATGTACTCCTTACCAATATTAGTGTCAAGCACAAGCCTCTGTATTGAAGAGGGGTCTCTGGCTTTTGCGGCGAAAAGATGAGTGGGGCTTGTTGTTACCATCGCCGAAGCAGCTCCACGGATCAGGGAATAGATAATAACAAGTGAAGAAACCAAGATAATGAAAGGAATGGTGTTGAGTCCGATATGTGTTGTGAGAATGAGCCCACTTATTATGACAGCAAGGATAATAGTCACTGCATAAATGCCTGTTTTTTGAGTTTCTCGAGACACTCTTTACACCCTCAGGTAATAGTGCGCCACAATCACTTCATTGGTGTGAAGCCTAATATCCTTTCACACTTTTATGTGAGTCTGTGCACTACCTTTTTCTGCTGTTCATGATGAACTGTGAAGAGTGATTTCCTTGATCGAAAACGTTAGCGAGGCGAATATCACAGAGATCTTGGAAATCATAGGAAAATCGCCTTTTGAGAACATTATTCTCATCGCTGATGTGACGCAACTGAGAGATTGGTGCGAAGTAAAAGTGGTGCGTCTAGATGGGAGAATCCAAGGAATCTTCTCATTGTATAGAGACCTCGATTTTCTTGCAGGTGCTTTCTGGGTACACGATGCAAAATGGCTGAAAATACTAATCGATAGTTATGGCGCAGTTCTTCAAGATGCAAAGATGGTATTCATCTGCACGGCACAACAGCTGGAAGTACTTCAAGAAACAGCTAAGGAGATAGAACCAATTAGAGAACGACAAATGGTTATGGAAGATCCTAGCAAACTCGTATGTAGGGAGGTAGCTCCCGTTGACAGACTGACAATAGATGATGCCGAAGAATTACGAGAGCTTTACAGGGTATGTGGTACTCCAGCATGGACGCCAAATGCTCTTGATTTCGGACCATTTTATGGAGTGAGGGATGAACAGGGAAAAATCGTAGCTGTTGCTGGAGTTCACTTTGTGACGAAATTTGGTTCAGAAATAGGGAATGTAGCAACTCATCCGGACCATCGCCGTAAGGGATACGCAATCTGTTGTATTGCCGCCACAACAAAAGAAGTGTTGAAAGGGTCGGATAGAGTCCTACTTCATTTCTTCGAAGATAATATTGGAGCAAAGAGATTGTATGAAAAAATGGGATTTGTGTACTCACCAACTGATCCTGTGTATTTCACCAAAGCATCTCTTGGCTGAACGTATCCATAGCCTTGTCGAACTTTGTGGAAAACCACGATATTCTCAGCTTCCACAAGGGTTTCCAAGAAGGAAGGATCCAGTTGATCATCAATAAGACCAATATCTCCATCTTGTATTGCCATAACACGCTGGTCTTCCTGAGTGATGACATCAAAGACAACATGGTGAATATAGGGACCGCTCTTTGAATTGCCAAGTAGTGCTTGAGCACTAGCTAGCGCAGGGGAAACTGCCATCAATAGGAAGCTCCAACAAGAGTTACTGCCAGCGTTTTTTTAATTGATTAGACATCATTATCGATTTTCTTCATCTACCGAGTCAAAGGAAGATGTTGTCTGTGCTGACAACAAACTAATCATGTGTGAACTTCATTAATAGGCATCAATGCACTTTCAGTTAGATGTGAGAATGTGAATATCTATTTGCGTTGATAGAAAGCACTGAAACATATAATTCGTGAAGGCGGTAGAAAAATCATAGGAGAAGCGTGAGCAGGAATCTATATGTCCTAGTGATTTCGTAAACATGCCAAGGAGAATATAATCATGGACCCAAGAATTGAGGAACATGCCAAGATCTTAGTTGAGTGGAGCACTGAGATTAAGAGAGGCGACAATGTGGCAATCGTATCAAGTCCATTATCCCATGACTTGGCAGTATCTGTTGCGAGAAAGGTTGCTGAGGCAGGTGGACAATCTCTGACGCTGATGTCAAGTGAGGAAATCACTCGTGCTTTCTATGATGGTGCAGATGATGAAACTCTAAGCACTGAACCGACTCATATGAGAGCGCTTACAGAAAAGTGTGATGCATTCATCTTCATTAGGTCACCTATGAATACTAAGGCTCTTGCGAATGTCGAACCGAAAAGGATGATGATGGTCAACAAAGCCAATCAAGAAATCAGTGCAATTCGATTGTCCAAGAAGTGGTGCCTAACAGTGCATCCTTGTCTAACTCTTGCCCAACAGGCGAATATGAGCATGGATGAGTATCAGAACTTCGTTTATGGTGCGACTCTGGTTGACTGGAAAGAAGAGAGCAAGAATCTCTTTCTGATGAAAGAGCATCTTGAGAAACATTCGGATATCAGATACACTGGACCAGAAACGGACCTTTATGCGAAAACAGAAGGACGCATCTGGATTGCATCGGATGGAAAACACAATATGCCAAGCGGGGAAGTCTTTACAGCACCCGTTGAGGACACAGTTGAGGGTAAGATATACTTTGATATCCCATTCCTACAGATGGGCAAAGTTATCGAAGGAGTTCGATTAACTTTTGAAAAAGGAGATGTTGTTGATTTCTCCGCAGAAAAATCAGAGGATGCACTCAAGTCAGTCATCGAAACCGATGAAGGTTCACGACGCCTAGGCGAGATGGCAATTGGGACAAATAGAGGCATTCAGCAATATACGCTGAATATGTTGTTTGATGAGAAGATAGGGGATACAATTCATTGTGCTCTAGGTCGTGCCTACAAGGACTGTAACGGAGTTAATGATTCTGCTGTTCATGTTGATATGATCAAGAGTATGATAGAGGGTGAGGTCACAGCTGGTGACGAAGTGATTTATTCCAAGGGCAAGTACTTCTTTGAAATGTAATTATAGGTGTGAGATGTACTGGGCTGCGTCGCCCTGCATCTCCAATGGGAGAAAGATAAGAAATTGGGAACCTTGAGATGCGTCGCCTCTAACACGGAGACCAAGCTTGATTAGGCCTCCATACTTCTTTGCAAGTCTAACAGACTGGTGAATCCCGACACCTCCGAAACGCCGACTGGAATCAAAAAGACTCCCAATAAGATGATCGGGTATCCCAGGACCGTTATCACCTATTGAAATATTATAACCATCCTCCGCTTTTTCTAAATGCACCCATAGAATCTTAGTTGAGGATGCGTTGTGGACAACTCCATTCTCCAATATGTTGAGGATGAGATTCTCCAAGAAAGTATCTGCCATTACCTTTGCATTTTGGGATTCTATGTTTAGATTCACCTGAACAGAGGGATGCCTATATCTTAGAATCTTCACTGCTTGCATAAGCACATCCTCTAAGATAACCTCGCCAAGAGGCTCGTTCAAGAATCCGCGAGTTGATTGTACCTTTTCTATGGTCGTACCTAGAGACCCAACAGCCTCCAGAATGGCTTCAAGTGCATCAGAAGATTCTGAACCTCTGCAAGTCTCGCCAAGTATCTCAGCCCCTAGCAATGCGGCTTGAAGACGATTGCGGAGGTCATGGGCCATAATATCGAGGACAGTTTCCAATTCCTCCTCGGCTCTGGATCTTGCTGAGATATCAGTAGCAATGTGAATAATGCGTACTAACTCTCCATTCTCATCCATATCTGGAGTACAAGAAACGAGGTACTTGCCACCGAAGGCCTCCATGATCATCTCGTTGGTTTCAAGAGCACCTGTTTCCAAGAGGGTTTCCATGGGACAGCCATGAGGGGGTGCCTCGGAATCGTGAAAGATATCATAACAATGCGTTCCAACAAGATCCTCAGAACTCTTCTTGAGCATTTTTGTTGTTGCTCGATTGACCATTAGCACTTTGTGATGCCTATCCATTATTATCGTTGGGTGGCCTATTGCTTGGAATATACTCTCCCATTCAGGATTTGCAGTACTTTCATCTGCATCTGCCAAAAGGTTGTTCCCTCCTTCTCTGAGCAACCAGTACTATATGCGTCCCACCTTTTGACTTTTGTCAGAACAAACCTCATCCCATGAAGAGAAGGAAAACGAAAACAGCAAATCCCTATAAAGCCGATTGCATGAAACAACACAAAGAGGCGGAGATTGCCAATCATGCAAAATGAGATGACCAGTGAAACAACAACGATTGTAACATATCCCATTGTAGGAGCAATAAGACAAATCGAGGAGTTCCTGAAAAAAGAATCGCCAGTTGAAAGATGGGAAGAGAATAATGAAGTTCTCCAATTGTTCATGAAAGAAATCTATGCTATATGCAAGAGTGAGATTCCACTGATTCCAGAGATTGAGAGCATCGCGAATCTAGATGTAAATGTCATAAATGAATGGTTGAAACACCATGGGTTTGATATTAAATTGGATCCTTTTGGCCCAGGAGGTTTCGGAACAGCAAGTAAGCTAGACCTAACTGGATATTGGAATAGAACGGGCAATGAACAAAAAATATACGTCGACCATGACGAATCATATCCGGGTGTGAAAATGATCGCAGGGTACGATCTGATGGAGTGCGAAGGAAAGTCGGATTTGATTGTCAAAATCAGAACAGAGGGAGGAGATCAGGTCTACATGATGATGGTAGATGCAGTTCCTTCTGGGTTGGCAATGGTTGATTATGTTCAAGATATACAGGCAAAACTCCAACCGCATAATGTCGAATATGACGGCCTCAAGTTCCCCATGATAGATCTTGATATTCAAGGATCCTTGGATTGGGTCGTTGGGCTAAGGGCATTCGTTGATGAAGGCAAATTCCCATACTATGAAATAGCTCAAGCCTTGCAGCAGACAAAGATGAAGATGAATCACAAAGGCTTCAGAATCAAGAGTGTAGCTGCAATGGGAATACTTGCAGGAGCTGCTCCTAGGAAACAAGAACCTTACATTATCGACAAGCCATTTGTGTTGTGGGTATCTCGACCCACTCTGAAGAAACCACTGCTTGCTGGATATTTCAACAAGGACGTATGGAAGAATCCCGATGGACTAGAAATGTAAATCAGGTACATATCTAAAACCTTCATAAATGAACGTCTCAAATAGGAGCCGAACTACAAGGAGCCAGAGTGATGTCAGGTCAGAAAGATGAACCCAATATGATGGGAATGTGTGCAGGGATGGCAGTCATTATTATCTTCTTCTTTGGAGGGTTCATCTCCATGTTTACTTTCGATATTTTTGAAATGGGAGTTGGAATGATATTATTCTTCATGATGGGAATCCCCATGATTGGCTTCCTTCTAGGAGCTGCAATAATAATCAAATCCAATCCTGGCAACACATTCACACATGGCTTCATGGGAGGAGGTCTCTTCGCACCAAGATATGAGAGAGGGGGACAAACTGTTGAGAGGAACTTCATTCATGAACCCCCAGCATTTTGCTCCAGTTGTGGAGGAAATATCACTTCAGAGGATGTCGAATGGGTTGGACCTCTATCAGTTAAGTGTCCATACTGTGCGGCAACTCTACCCACTTCAAAGAGAGAAATCTAGGTATCGTACCTTTGGTCAATAACTATCGATTCATCAGAGGAGTACAAATCGTATCTTCTCTCATCAATAAAAAGCAAGAGCACAAGTAAGCCGGTAATAATGGACATAGCCAACGTACCTAAATAGTATGGGAGAATGGTAGTCAGCTCTGGATTATGCAATACAGGAGTTCCGTAGAGAAAGTACCACAAGATGTAACTGAAGCCATAACCGACGAATCCACGCAGGGCCAAATTTCCCAGTAAGAATTTGTTTCGAACGCGGTCACGAATCATCCAGTAACATACAAAATATACGAAGGAGACTATCAATGAATGAGCAGTACTGAAATAACTGTAAATTACTAGATCATCAAACACACTAAGTACCAGGAAAATTATGTATGGATTGACCACAAAGAATAACACTCCGACAATAATGAGCAATCCAACAACCCATGTGAACTCGAACTCGTGTTTAACAAGAAAACCGAGTATTCCAGCACCACTAAATAATGATCCAGTGAATCCAATGATAAGGGAAAGTCTGCTAAGAAAATCCCAGCTACCCAATACAGAATTGGCAAATGTATGTAATATGATGATATAAGCAGTGGAAAGGATACTCGCCAAAATCCCAAGTAAAATTCCAATAATTCCGATTAGCAACTGAAAACGTAGCCTATTATTCAAATTGATATTCTCATAAGTATCCTCAGCAAATACCATTGTGTTTCCTCCCCTTTAACCACAACAAACAATCCAACACTTGAGATAATATAAACTTAACACGCCAGGAATTGTAGAAATACTATAGCACATTGTTTTTACGTATTTGCACACTCATTCAAAATTAGGGAGAACGGCTGCTTGTCAAAGAGAATATACACTCGAAAAGGCGACAAGGGAAGAACAGGTCTCTTCTCAGGTGAACGGATAGACAAGGATGATCCAAGAGTAGAGGCATACGGTACGGTGGATGAACTGATTGCGAGTCTTGGTGTTGCTAAGATTCACTCAAGTGAAAGAATCGCAAGTTACATTCATTTAATCCAGCAGAAGCTCTTTCTGGTTGCCGCTGAGCTTGCCACAAATAGAGAAACGATTGAAGACAAGAAGATGCTAGAAGGTATCCAACAAGTTGGCGAGGAAGATGTTGCATTCCTTGAGCAGATAGCTGATGAACTTGTAGAAGAGCTACCTTTGCTGAAGAATTTTGTAATTCCAGGAGGAACACGGGGAGCCGCATGTCTTCATGTTTCAAGGACGGTCTGCCGAAGAGCAGAGAGAAGAATAGTTTTCTATGCGCGGGATAATTCTGTGAACCCTGAGATTGTTCGGTACGTGAACAGGCTTTCAGATTTGATATTCGTTATGTCAAGATATGAGAATCTAGAGGAAGGTAACGGTGACAATATCATCTCAAGAAATGGCACGCGCAAACAAACAAAATGAATTCCTACTGCATCTCATCTGCTCTGGCAAGCGCGCATGAGAATAAATTGCTTGAGACCTTCTGAAAGTCTACTTTCCTCAGCGGGGTCTTCTGAAAGTGTGATATCTTGTAGATTGATTCCAAGTTTTGACAGTTCTTTTCGAATGAGTTTCAAGCCTTTTTCATTTGTAGACAATCCAAGACATAATGCACTTAGCATTTCGAAACCATAACTGGTTTCCCACAGGGGGAATAAATCGACTAGTCCGTCACGAAGATGTAGACGGACAGATTCGACTTCTTTCTTCCGTAAATCAAGTACTTTTGGGACTAGGACGGCCAGTTCTGGAATTGATCTAGCCTTGTCAACATCGATGAAATGTGTTGATCCACCATTGGCAAGTTGAGCATGAAGCTTAGAGAGAAGTTTGATTCGCATATCATTTTGTACTACCTGAAAATCATTTGTATCTTCAACAGACCTAAGCAGTTCAATAACATCACCATCAAAACCTCTGAAATGCGAAAATCCAAAGGATTCTAGTATGAACATACGCAAATAGAACGTCCCAAGGGGGCTAGCATCGTGCTCAAGAATAGAAGCATATTCAATAAATCCGGAAAGACCAGCCTCGCTGAGTATTGTATGTACATCCGCAGAAGAAACACGACCCTGCAGTCCATCCAGTCCCTTAGACCAAGGAATGGAAATCGGTGCCCCCCGACTCTCAAGATTTGTTCTTCTTGAAACTTCGAATCCTTTTAGGCAGGGTAATGAAAAAAGAGGCCACAAGTCAATGGTCATCGCATTCGTTCCAGAAATATCAAGCGATTCGAGCTTGGAACAACCAATCAGAGGGTACAAGTCGATTTGCTCAACACGGCTGTGAGATAAGCCAAGCTTTCGCAGGTTATGGCATTCGGAAAGAGGGGAAATATCCAATTCCAGCATCTGGGTCCAATCTAGAATGAGATTTTCCAAGGCAGAGCAATTTGAGAGGGGAGAGAGATCTATTCCACTCAGGGGATTCTGACTCAGATCGAGATGCATTAGATTCGTGTTGCCGGAGAGAGGGGACAAATCAATGGCACGAATCCAATTGTGCGAGAGGTCCAGATGTTGTACCAGTCGGCAATCCCTGATAGCACCTATGTCGATACTAGCAAGCTGGTTGTTCTGCAAATACAGAGTAGTGAAATTGGGACAGGTGCTAAGAAAACTAAGATCAATTTCATGCATATGATTGTCTGACAGATTGAGAACCTCAAGGTGATTGCATCCTGAGAGGCCATCAAAGTCGACATGCTTGATGAGATTATTTGAAAGCGATAGTTCTTCAAGGTGGGTGGAACCTTTGAGAGATGGTATGTCAATCTTCTGGATCTTGTTCTCACCAAGATTTATTGTTCGAAGGTCGGAGCAATCTGAAAGAAAATTGAGCTCAATATGCTCCAATCGGTTCTCGCTAATATCAAGTGTGCGCAATTCTGAGAGATTACCTGCTTCTGCAAGGCTGATTTCAAAAATACTCATTCCAGACAGGTTGATTTCTTTTGTGTCATGCCTATAGCTCACTCGTTCTTTCTTTCTGGTGTGCCTAAGGAATTCAATCACAGAATCTGCCATGATACAACGAATGACTATAGGGCATTTTGGCTTTAGAGTCTTCTACATGTGCCAAAATCCTGCTGGGATTATGGTCTCCAACCCATGCCCGCTGGGGGAGTACGAATAACTGAATCCAGACCATATTCTGAAAGAACTATCCGTGCTCGTTCGTTGTCCAACAAGTAGAGAGGTTTTCTCATGTCTATGAGATTAGGCACTTTCTTGCAGATTTTCTCCTGGGTTAGGGTTCCCAATGCAAGAGTTACAGTCCGTGGGGATAGGTCAACTTTATCACAAATTTCGTGGGGACTAATGGGTCCATGTGCTGCAACGACTTGTAACACAGTGAGAACCCCGGCAGATAATTGTGATGCCATTTAACCGACCTCTGGACACAAAATAGATTGAAACAATCATAGTAAAGTGTTTCTAAAGGAGTAATGGGTATATCTCTCTATTATGTTCCTTGTGCTCCATAGTACACAATGGCAGAGGATACTACAAGGGGGGTGAAACCGTTGTGAGATAAGTACAGAACCGTAGCGAAGAAGGATTATGCAGCGAAATCAACACTACGCAGATCTTTGTCCAGAAGGTCCGTTGAATGTTTGTCTGTGCGTTCACAACGCTTCACCCGTGAAAGAGGTTTGATTATTGACAGCAGTTGACTCATTGTATAATAAGAAGTAGCATCTGCGCAGTTTAGATGCAGATTGAAAACCGCAGATTCATTTTGGTTTACGAGACACGACCCATATGTAGCCTCTAAGATCTCCAGGTTTTATTATCGATTCATCGCCACCAAAGCAGTGGAGCGTCCAACCTTCTAGGTGGCTGATGAGTTCGGAGCGCGTAATGAATCGAATTGGAGGTTCGGTTTCAAAATGGGGGAGAATATTCCCTGAGTAAACGAAAAATCCACCTGGTTTGATTGCAGCAAGTATCTCCTCAAGACGTGGTATTGTCCGGTCAAAGAGGTATTGCAGGGATTGGATGATTACAATCGAGTCATATGTTTCAGTTCCAATGTCCCAGCCATCAATATCGCCAAGTCTTACGGATACATTGTCTTGAAGGTCTAATGCTCTTATACGTCGGTTTGCAACGGCCACTGCATTAGCTAGAGCCTCAACACCTTCAACTTTGCATCCCAGACGACCAAGATAACATGCAGTGCCTCCATCACCTGATGCAAGTTCTAGAATGTGATGATTCTCTAGATCAGCTTCGGTGACATGGAGTGCATGAACAAATTGACGAACCGGTCTGGAGACTTCTAATTCCCGTAGGTCTTCATCACTGGTATCCAACATCTGTTTGTAGATGCTATCCCAACCGGACATCCATTTCTCCGGTGCAGCCACCTTGATGTTTTCGTGATCTGTCATCTTGTTTCTAGTCGCATTTCATTGACCTGATAAGATGTATGCTTCACGCAGCGTCTGCAAGACATAGGCAAGGTTCAAAATCGTTCACGTTGAGAGAAAAGTGAGGAGATAATCGTGGATATAGAGAAGGAATCTGTTCTAGACCTTATCACGATACGGGAGTATAGTTCGATTGAAGCAATTGCATTTGAATTGGATATCGAGGAGGACGAAGTACGGCATTTCATTATGGATTTGCAACGTAATGGAAGACTGCAAGGCCATTTCAGTGGAGATTGGAAGAGGTTCTATAGGGAGGATCCGAAAACATCCGATAAGCCAATTAAGCCAACGCCAGAAATAGTCGCTACTCAACAATCTAGCAAAGGGGTATCACAAAGACAAATTGATCAGTTAATCGAGTTGTTTTTTTCAATTGCCATCCTATTGACTGTAGTTGCGGCGGGGGGATTATTGGGTAGCCCAATAGTAGGTCCAATATCTTTGGCACTTGTGATTATTGGTTTCTTATTGATTTGTTACCGAAAGGAATAGGTTCCCGATTAGAAGCGTAGTTCATTAGATTTATTTCAGACAGTATTATTGTTCGGATTTGGAGAGAGAACCATGGATGCCAAAGAGATACTCATCCATCACATTATGGAGCTTGATGTAAGCGCAATACAGCTTCTCGCAGAAGCGGTTGACGCGGACGAGGAAGAAACAAGAATCCTTATTGAAGAGCTAGTAAGGGAAGGAAAGCTTGAAGGACATATTACTGAAGATGGCCGTAGGTTCTTCAAGACCCAAGTACGAGTATCCGATAAGCCGTCGATAATACAAGAAGAGGATGAAGTCCCGGAATTCCTGACTTTCAACACTCGACCTGGAAGATTCATTGCGACAATTGGGATAATCATTGCAGTTGTCAGTCTTGTGATTCTTTCTTTGAGCGGAGGAATTCAGTATTATGAAAATCTAGGTTTGGGTTTGCTCCTTTTTGGGACTATTATTCTACTCTCAGGTTGTTTCTGGATAGGTAGAGCGCCCACGATTTGACATTCTTCCAGCTATAGAAGTGCGTGAACATACGCAGATGTTTAAGTAGGAGGTTTCTTCCGGGAAAGTTTAGGTGCGAACCAACGATGCAAGACCTGATCATAGAACTCATGCTAATTGCTGCTTTTGCTGTGGCGGTAGGAACAATTTCCTCAATGGTTGGTATTGGGGGAGGCATCATCAATACGCCACTTTTGATTATCATCTTTGGATTAACGGCACAAACAGCACCAGCGACAGCTTTGGTTGCAGCTCTCTTTATTGCTGTGGCAAGCACAATATCGTATTATCGTCAGAACCCACGTCCAACAATGTATAAACCGGGACTATTCCTGGCGATAATGACAGTTCCAGGGTCTTTGGTTGGAGTATTCCTGAAGGGACTGATTGTTGAAGATTATGTTCTTCGCGTCATTTTTGGGGTTGCACTATTCCCAGTTGCACTCAAAATGCTTTTCGCTAAAAGGAGAGGAAAGGCAGACGAAGTTGAATCTTTTGACTTTTCCAGCTTATCTAGAAACAGGTTAGCTCTATCACTTTTCGGTGGTTTTATCGGTGGAGTTTCGGCGGGTCTACTAGGAATAGGAGGAGGAGCAGTTGTGGTTCCTGTGCTAGCAGTTCTAATGGGACTTCCAATTCATGCGGCAGTTGCCACATCAATGTTCACAATGATATTTACAGCATCATCCGGAACCATTGGAAACATCCTGTTGGGTACTATTGACCTAGGCTATTCACTTGCACTCGGTATGGGTATGGTGGTTGGTGCCCAGATCGGGCCAAAACTTGCTTGTAGGGTAAATGCAGTACAATTGAAACAGGTATTTGGTCTCATCCTAGTATTCCCTTTGGTCAAGATGATGTACCTTGGTCAAATGCTGCTAGATCCAGACAATGTCAGTTTCTTAATGGCAACAATAGGGGATTTGGTTATCTGGCTTCTGATCGTTGTTCCTATAGGCATCTTGAGATTGTATCAAATTAGAATGAAGGGAATATCCGAGTCGCAGGAACCGTGTGACTTGCCTTCACCAGAGTAATGATTTGCATTCAATCAGTGCATAATTCTGGTGATTGAATTGATAATCAAAGCTACAACAGAACATATCGATTGGATTATCCATCACAGAGTGGAGATGTTTCGTTCAATGGGTTGGTGTGATGATGACTTGGCAATAACAGAAGAAGCTACTCGAAATTTTTTGGAAAATGAATGGAGTGATAATCTTGAGGTTCTTCTTGCAACTGAAGACGGAGAGATTGTCGGAGGGGTTGCCATCACCTACAATGTCAGACTTCCTAGTAATCGAAATCTCACCGGATTCTCTGCCTATATTATGAATATGTACGTGGAGTCAAAATCTCGAGGCGAAGGAATAGCAACTAGACTAATGCAGCGATCACTTGAGATATGCCAAGAAAGAGGAGTAGGGAAGGTTTCTCTTCATGCAACCGATATGGGAGAAGGTTTGTACCGAAAACTTGGTTTCGCGAAATCTGAGAACTTCTACGAATTGAATCTGAGCTGGGAAGGCGAAAAAGGCATGGAATAGCCTTCGAATTTCACTCGAAGACTATCTTTGCAATTCCTTCAACATCTGAAAGAAGATTATCTGTAACGTCATTGTGTTTCTCGTCAATAAGATGCCAAGGGGTATTCTTGAGTTCCTCTGCAAAAGGCCAATCATCCAAGAGTATCGCTCTCATCGTATCGTCATTGTCACCATAAATGAAAAACTCCTTTCCACTAGAGTCGTTTCGTACCACTCGGGTGATTACATCACGGTCAGGTGTATCAGGTTGTCCCATTCGTTTGTTACCACCAAAAATATCGGTGAAGAGTGTCACAAATGCTAACACCATACAGACCAGGAAAAAGACCATGCTTGCACCCACAATAGCTACTGGATCTATAGGTATGAAACCTGCGGCAGACATCCTTGAAAGAATGAATGCAACACCAACAGAGATTGCGGCTAATACAATATACAAAATTGCTCTACGTACAGAATTACGTTTCCTCAATAGGACCACAATTAGAATTTGTTTTGAAAGAATATAATCATTCGTTGTTATTTCGCTTGTTTTTGAATATACTAACGTTTCAAAAATGTTATAACAAAATTTTGTCACTTATTTACAATAGTTAATTGATGTGGTCATAATGACGGACAAAATGACTCTTGATGAGTTCCATACCAAGATAGCAAAAGAAACGAATAACGGGATTTGGCCAACTCTCGACAAAGAAAACCCGGGTACTGAGGAGCTTGAAGAGGCTCTACATATGGCGCATACATCCACGTATCACTGGAGCAAAATCGGGAAACCAATAAACATTGCACGTGGAGAGTATATGATATCTCGAGTTCTTAGTGCACTGAAACGCGGCGAGTCTTCTCTTGCACATGCTGAAAAGTCTCTGAGGATTGCAGAGGGTACAAAGGCAGAAGATTGGGACATCGCATTCGCCTACGAGGCAATCACCAGAGCGTATGTTGCAATTGGTGATAAGAACAAAAGCATGGAATGGAAAGAAAAGACCCAGAAAGCCATTGATGATATTAAAGACCCTGAAGACAGAAAAATCTGTCAGGGCGAGCTTGACAAAATCAAATTCTAAAAAAGCAGAGTGGGGACCAGAATTTCCGACCACCCACAATTTACCTATTTGGTCCAATTCAAATAGGTGTGTGAAAAATATAGAATCATGCTTCACATTCCGTATGTTCAGACAAGTGTGTTCATCGATGAGAGGTATGGATTTGGTGGCAACCAACTTGCAACCTATTGGAACCGCGAAGTCAATGTCAAACTCACAACTGAAACCATGCAAAACATGGCTCTTGAGATGAACTTCTCAGAATCTACATTCATTGAGGAACCAACATCCGGGGAATATGCGGCTAAGGTCAGAATATTCACTCCTGCGCGCGAGATTCCTTTTGCTGGACACCCCACGGTGGGAACTGCATTTGTCCTGAAGCATCAAAACCTAATCAACAAAGATGCATCCGATGCAATTCCTGTATCGTACCTATCTGATGGTTCAATTAGAATGAAACAGAATGAGCCGGAGTTCCTAGATATTTGGGGTGACAAGGTATCACTTGCATCAGCATTGAATATAGATCATGAGGACATTGCAACAGGTTCACCAATGCAATGGGTTTCCACTGGATTTCCCTTTCTGATTGTTCCATTAAAATCCTTAGACGCCGTTAAGCGAGCCAGTCCAAATCCATCGGAGATTCTCGGGTCTCTGGAAGGACAGATCAATAAACAAGTTATGATATTCAGTATCGAAACGGAGAATGATGACTCACACGTTCACACTAGGATGTTTGCACCAGAAGTGGGGGTTGTTGAAGATCCTGCTACTGGAAGCGCCGCAGGACCTCTAACTGCATATCTTGAGCAATATAATATCCTCAACAGGGAAAAACGTGGCGACGATATTGTTATTGAACAAGGTTATGAAATCAAGAGACCCAGTCGTCTTGTGGGTAGCGTGATAGGTGAGAATGATTTCATTGGAGTGTGTGTTTCAGGGAAGATCCGTTTGGTTGCCGAAGGTACATTCTATCTTGATGAATAAAAAATGAGAATCCCGTGGATTTTATCCACGGGTCAAGCTAGCTTACTCGCTTCTTAGAGCATCGACAGGCATGAGCTTGGATGCACGATAGGCAGGCCAGAGAGCAAAAAGCACACTGACTCCAATCCCGAATGCCATTGCTTGCAATGCCAGGAGAGGCGTTACAACAGGTGTGATAGACATCGCAGCAGCGGCAGCACCTCCTCCTCCGCCCATTCCCCCAAACCCATTGAGCATCCCGCCGAAGAGGTTTGCTAGGAATGTGCCTAGGCCGATGCCAAACACTCCTCCAAGTACACCGATGAGAAATGCCTCGGCAAGGAAAACTCCCAGAACAGTGGATCCCTTGGCGCCTAAGGCCTTCAAGATTCCAATCTCTCGAGTTCGTTCCATAAGAGAAACTATCATGATGTTCATGATACCAATCCCTGCCACTAGAAGAGAGATACCACCTATACCCGCTAACAGCAAATCGACTATTCCTAATACACTAGTTATTGTTCCTAAAAGTGCAGTGGCTGAAGTTACTGAAACTTCATTGTGGAATAGCGTCTTGATATCATCGGAAACAGATGCAATGTAATCTGCATCATCATTTGCAATCTTCACAACGAGAGAATTCACATCTTCTGTATCAAAGTAACTCAGAGCAGAATCGATGGAAATGTACATTCCAGTATCAGATGGTCCGAATCCGAAGGATCCTATCTCTTCCATAATTCCAACAACGGTAATTGTCAAGTTGACTGGCTGGAGTAGAGTTCCATTTCTGACACTGTAATAGATATTGACTGTATCACCTAGACCTACCAAGTGTGTACCATTGTCCCATGGATTGTAGAGATAGTAGCCAATGATTGCTTCACCCTCTGTCGGGGCAACTGGTATTTCTCCTAACGTTGTCGAGAAGGTGGAGTACATCTGTTCGTAGG
>CAYMLT010000003.1:0-14329 GCA_964391265.1 uncultured archaeon | reverse complement strand
CAAACTCTGCGGTCACAGTTTTTGATACGATTGCTGTGGATAAAACAACCCCGTCAACGGTTTCAACTAGGTCGCTGTCATTCTTGTATAACACAAAATCGGATGATCCGCCTCCAAAGCCAAGGCCACCAAAACCACCATTTCCGGGGGATACGGTTACAACATCAGTCGAGAGACCTTCTTGGAACTGTGAATTGATTGCTACTTGAAATCCTTGAGTAAATGAGAGCAGTGCAACTATCGCTGCAATCCCAATCACAATTCCTAGCGTGGTTAACCCAGATCTTAGCTTCCTGAGCCGTATCGCACCACCTGCATAACCAAGTGTATCACGTAATCTCATCAGTTGGTCACATCCTCTTCAATAAGACCATCTCGCATCCTAAGGGTTCTACGTGTTCTCCCAGCAACTTCGGCATCATGGGTTACAATGAGGACCGTCATCTTTTGTTCTTCATTCAGATTCACAACGAGATCCATCATCTCTTGAGCCGTCTTGCTATCTAGATTTCCGGTGGGTTCATCCATCAACAGAAAGGATGGTTTGGTAACCAGCGCCCTTGCCATTGCAACGCGTTGACGCTCACCGCCGCTCAATTCCGCTGATTTATGAGTCATCCTTTCACCTAGTCCGACCATTCGCAGTGCATCACCAGCTAAGGCACGTCGCTCCTTACCGTGCATTCCGGCAAGGGCGAGCGGGAGCTCAACATTTGCAACGGCATTTAATCGTGGTATTAGGTTGAAAAACTGGAACACGAAACCAACATTCTTTCTCGTGTCTGCAAGCTCATTATCGTTGAACTTGGAAACATTCTGGCCCTTGATCTTCAATGTGCCATTTGTAGGTCTATCGAGCGCACCAATTATGTTTAGGAGGGTCGATTTTCCTGAACCAGATGGCCCTAGAATTGAAACAAGTTCACCTTGTTTTACATTGAAGCTAACTCCTCTCAAAGCGTCTACAGGCACTTCGCCCATGACATAACTCTTTGTTATATTTTCTAATTCGAGTATCGTTGTCAATTATGTCACCCCAAAGGGTGATTAGGACAACATGTCAATCCGGGTCAACTTGCTCAACAAGCTTTTCCAATTTCCGAGCAGCAGATTTTGTTATCTTCTCCATTTCGTTCGCAATTGCAGAATCGGGATTCTCCTTCAGCTCAAGAAGGAGTATTACAATCGAATCAAAGATGCTTTTAGTGGCTTGACGGAGAAAATGGAGTTCTTCAGGAAGGTCCATAAAAGGTGGAATTGGAAACGGACCGGACCTTAATTTTTCTCGCATCTGTTCAGCAATCGCAAATTCCTCATCAAGGAGGGCTTGTCCAAGGTCAGTCATTCGGTATCTCTTTACACCTTGATCAACCGGCAGTTGTTCAAGAATGCCGCTGTCACTCATTGAGTTGAGGAGGGGATACAAAGAGCCTGGACTTGGACGCCAATTTCCCGAGCTTTCTTCTTCAATACATGAAGCCAGCTCCGAGCCCGACATTGGTCGTTGATGAAGAAGTTGAAGAACCTGATATCTGAGGTATCCGCGGGGTACTTTGGAGGTATGTTTTACCCAGCCCTGGAATGGGGCGAAAGAAAACATTCCACCAAGCTGTTCAATTTCTGCTGCGCGTTCTTCTGACAAATAGTATTTGTCACCAACTTCCACAAAGGGAAGCTTTGGACCAAGAGGTGAATTGAGGAAAACCTTGAACAACCGCGGTGTACCCAATTCCTTGAGCGTCATCGCCTTGCTCTCACTTGTAGCTCCCTTTGAAATAAAGAGGGCGACTATTTCCTGCAATTTTCCACTTGGACCCATTGACATGTTGCTCTAACCTTATATCTTGCATTTGTTTTTGTCGGTCGTGTTATCACTAGTGAAATCACTACCGATATCATTAACGATATCATATATGATAGAATATAAGGATATTGAAAGGGTCAAACCGTGTAATAGTGACTTAGATAATGGATGTGGTATTTTCGCTTTGAGGAAATTGATAACTGTCCAAGATAATGACTTATTACGTACCGTCTAGTTTCACTGTCGGTAATGATAACCAAGAGACTACTCTGGTGGCTAATAGCAGGATCCAGGGGCGGTGCTAATAGGGCTAGGATAATTCTTGCTTTGCACGATTTTCCAACCAATGCAAACCAACTGGCTGAGCACCTAAATCTTGACTACAAAACAATTAGACATCACCTAGACGTCTTGGTTGAACACAAAATCCTAATCCCTCAAGGAGAGGGTTATGGAACAATGTATTTTGTTTCAGAGGACATTGAAAACAACTTTTCTGATTTTGAACGGATTTGGGAGAGAATTGGGAAAACACGCTTTAAGGGTAATAACAAGGAATAGGTGTAATATTATGAATAATGGACAATTGATAGCGATCCTCATCGTATCCGTGATAGCTGCAGCAATTCTGGGCTATGTCTTCGCAATTCTGACAATTCCGATTGTTACTGTTCCATCTACACCCCCTCCAGATATTCCTCCGCAAATCATCGCATCTTCCATCATTCTAAAAACGATAGTATCTTTCATCAACGTGGCACTCATCCTGCTAACTCTAGCCATATATCTCGATATTTACAGAACCATCAAGTCGAAGTTTACATTAGGTCTTGTGACCATGTTACTTCTTCTTCTAATGTACGCATTGACTTCGAATCCCCTTATTCATCTCCGCTTTGGGTATCAAACGATAGGACTTGGTCCTTTTGCCATTCTTCCGGATATATTCACGACGATTGCTTTGTTGATTCTATTCTATCTTAGCTTGGAATAGCGTGCGATAGTCTAGATTTCGATATAAAATGCAAATCATACTCTGACATATACTGGATTCACATATAGGATAAAGGAATAGCAGGACCATTAGAATAGGGCAAACTAGTTATGAGAATTATTAGATTCCATGACGTCGTAAGGTTTTGTAACAATCCACCTACCAAATTGCAGATTGAGGCTCGACGGTCATGAGTGAACAAAAAGAAGCAGAAAAAAACACAGATGTCTTGAAGGCACATTTTGAGAAATTGCTTCTATCTGAAGGGGAAAAGGGAGACATTGGGATTGCCAACTTCAAAATCGTCTACGATGCATTGATGCCAGTACAAAAGAAAAAGATGAATAAAATCGTTGCAGAGAGATTTGATGAACTCTATAAAGGGGGTTCGATCATATGTTTAGCAATTGCATATAATGATCCTGTGATTGATTTCATCAATAACACCGAGAGCGGAAGCACGAACTACAGCCTTTGGAATGAATACTCAAGAGAGTATGACAGAATCAATCAAGTTCTCAATAGAATGTCAAGAGATATTGCTTCAGACTTCGATGGTATCGCTCTTCCAGCGACCATTGAAGGCGTGATTGACAAAGTCAAACATGTTCATGAGTATTTTGAGATGGTCATATCCCATAGAGTAGTGGCCGAGCATGCAGGAGTTGGATGGAGAGGCAAGAATCAACTCATTGTCCACAACGAATTCAGTTGCGCATTACGTTTTTCTTCTGTAATATTGTCAATGCCACTTATCCAAGGTGCTAGAACAGAATCCAAATGCGAGGATTGTAAAGCATGTGAGGATGTTTGCACATTTATCAAGAATAGAGAATCCCTAATGGATTACCGAGAGAACTGTAGGAAGTATATTCTATCTTTAAAATCAAAAGGCATTGGCAAAGATGTATGTGGCAAATGTATCAAAGCTTGCTACCAGCAGAGTATACTAAAGAATCAATTCAATCTCCCCGCAAGAAATCATTAGAATCATTCAGCTGCCTGCGTTTTTTGAACGTCCTTGAGAGGGATTGTGATTCTAAACGTGATCGAATCTCCTTCATCTAATCCAATTTCCCAGCCATGTGCTTCAACGATTCGTTTTACAATATTGAGCCCAAGACCACCATGGTCTTTTGTAGTAAATCCTTCATTGAAGATTAGATTTCTTCGTGTAGAAGGAATTGTAAGCCCATCGTTAGAAACCAGAAGGTAAAGGCTGTCATCGCTACGTTCTGATGAAACTTTGATTGTTTTGGCTTGTCCATGCTCCAGCGCATTGGAAATGATATTCTGAGCCACTTGCATCATTTTCTCACGATCACAGAGAACCTTCGGCAAGGTCTCAATTTCAATGTAGGTGGATTCAGTTAATGTTGTTAGAGCCACTTCTTCAAACAATTCGGAGAGATCTTCAACCGTAGTGGCACCAATCACCATGCCTGCTTCTGCTAATGCAACTGAACGAGTTAGCAATTTCTCCATCTTAGAAGCAAGCTGAATTACTTCATCCACGTAATCAGGGATATAATGTTCTTTAACAAGGCCGGCAAATCCTATAATCGCGTGAATATTGGAACGCAAATCGTGAGCCATTGAATGAGCAAATCTGCTGAGCTCTTCTCTTTGCATCCTAATTTCATCTTCTACAGCCTTTCTCTCGGAAATATCTCGTATATATGACTGGATACCTCTAATTTTTCCATCAACAATAGTCAATGAGCTGTTGAGATGGAAGTGGAAAACAGATCCATCCTTTCGAACAAGAGAACCTTCGAAACCCTCTCGTAGAGTTTTGCCTGACAAAATGCTTCTGGCAAATGTAGCCTTGGCATCATCTTGGATATCCGGGTGGAGATATTCTATAAAGGAGGTTCCAAGAACTTCGCTCCGGTCATAGCCCACCATCTCCAGAAGCTTGTCATTGCACATAAGAATCGTTCCATCAACATCCATTCCTACAACTCCATCAGGCACATTCTCGTATAGCGTTCGGTACTTCTCTTCACTTGTTCTTAGAGCATCATCCGCAGCCTTTCGCGCAGTAATATCACGAACAATAGCTTGGATTAGGATTTGCCCGGAGAGTTCGATTGCGTTTAGACTGACTTCTGCATCAAATGGGGTTCCATCATACTTGATATGAGTCCATTCAAACGACTGAGGTGTGCCATTGATTGCTGCCTGAATTTTCTCAAGTGCTTTTTCGCGGGAGTTTCTGCCATCAGGTTGTGTCGGTGGAGAGTATCTATAAGGAGTTTGACCAACAATCTGTTCTCTTGTGCAGGCAAAGAGTTCCAATGTTCTATCATTGCACTCAAGGAAGAGATCATTACTCATGAGAAAGATCGAATCATGTGCAGTTTCAAACAGGGTACGATACCGTCTCTCAGAGTCACGTATTGCTTCTTCCGATTCTCTTCGATCACTGATATCCCTCGTGATACCTACAACTCCAACAAACGTGCCAGCATCATCACGAATGGGAGACGTTGATGTTTCCACCCATATTGTCGATTCATCGAACCTGTACATTTCCAGTTCAATAATCAATGGCCAATCAACTGATTCATTGTTTTTTATTTTGAAGAGCGCAGTTCCGTAGAGCTGGAACATCCGCTCAAGGGATTCAGGAGTCAAGATATCTTCCCAACTTTGCGCCAATGACTCTTCGTATGTAAGCCCTCGTAATTTTGCCACTGAAGGACTGAGATAAGTCCGATTCATCTCAAGGTCTAATGTGTAAATAACATCAGACGTGCTTTCTGCAATCAGCCGGTATCTTTCTTCACTTGCGCGAAGTGCATTCTCAGATTCAAGTTTCTGAGTAATATCTCTGAAGAAACCTAATTGATATACACGACCTTCAAGGATTATTGGCGAAGCTGAAATATCTGCATAGAAAATACTTCCATCCTTCCGGAGAACGGGGAGGCGTTCAGCAACCTCTAGCATCCCTGCAGCCTGCTTTTCGAATGCTTCGAGGATTTGCGGCAAAGAGTCTATAGGATGTAATTTGCCAATAGTAAGAGAAAGAAGCTCTTCAAATGTATAGCCCAGCATTTTGCATAATCGAGCGTTGGCTGAAAAGATCACACGAGTTTCTTTGTCTGCAATGCATATTCCATCGAGTGCATGCTCAAAGACAGCCTGATATCTTTCCATTGAATCGCGAAGCGCCCTCTTTGCACGGGTATGCTCAACGGAGGTCTTCAGAATATGAATAAGTTCCGCGTACTGCGATTTCGGATCGCCGCCCTTGGTCACGTAGTGATTTGCACCCAGATTAAGTGCTTTGATTGCAATCTCCTCTCTGCTTCGCCCTGTGAACATAATGAAGGGGATATCTTCATTCATAGACCGCACTTTCTCAAGGAATTCGATACCATCCATAAAGGGCATCTGATAGTCACTAATGATGGCATCAAATGACGCTAATTCAATCTGGTTAAGTGCGTCTTCCGCAGACTCCGCAGTAATTATCTCTAATTCTGAATCTAATCTTTCCATGTAGCTTTTTGCAACTTTGAGAATCCCTTTGTGGTCATCTACAAATAGAATACGTATTACCATCTAGCACACCTAAGCGGAATAGGCAGTGGAAATTTCAATTCGCTAAGCGTTAAGAAGTTATTTTGCTCATTATTTGGTATATTATTCATCTGGTTCACATTAAATTGATTGGGAAAGTCATACCTAGATTACCAGGGCATGTACTTTCATATCAACTCGATGAAATAGGGGACGAATACTGTGCTTCATAGGTCTCTTCAGTAAGATGATAACATCTAATGTGAACACATCTGAGGCATTAAAGACAGGTCTAGACGATTGGACAAAGTTCCTATAATCGGTGAAGGACTGGGGAAAGACTGTCTTTTGGGTAGGCAATCTTGTGGCAGTTTGGCGATGAATGGGAGCAGAGGATCCTACTGCGGCTGGAAGACCTTTGGGGATGGTGGTTGGAATCATCTTGTTCTTCATCGCAAGATTGTCTCCTCTCCTTCTCGGCGTCGGAGGACTTGACTGGGGATATAGTGTTGTAATAGAAGGCTTCTTGGTTTCTTGGTTAGCTATCACGGGACGGCTTAACAAGAAAGAAGCAGCAACAGCTTAGACTCAACTATAATATTTGTCCCGGGTGGCTGAACCCTGCCTCGTACCCCCTTCGAGGGTAGGTAGCCACCCACCAGGGACACTTTTTCCCTTTTTACTATTCATTCTCTTGCTCTGATACCATCAGTTCATCTTCAGGCTTTTCTCCCTTCAACTTCTCAAAATCAGGATCAATATCTACGAAGAAGAGAATGATTGCTCCTAGAAACAAGAAGGGAGCAAACAATGGACCCCACCATGTCAATCCATATACGTTGTTGCCTGTATTGATAACTGATTGAGCCATGAACCATCCCAAGAATAGTGAAGCAATCGCCTGAAAGACGTTTAGCGGAATGCCTTTGAAGCCTTCATACATCCCTGCACGGTTCATCCCAGTCTGGAGAGAGTCCACATGCGTAATATCTGCGGGTACGATATATGACATCAAATAGTATACCGCCATGCAGGCAGCCACTACCACGAAGAATAGACTCGCTACGAGAACAGCATCACCCAATCGACCAAGTTCTCCAACGAGCGGGACCAACATAATCAGTTCTCCCAGAACTGCCATTGCAATTATTGTCAGTTTGCCCTTCCCAATTCTGCCAATCATTTTAATCCAAATGAATAGAAAAATCATAATGGAAAAGAGCAATGCCAATGCAGGAGGAAGAAGTAAATCAAGGGTAGTCAGCAAAAGCACTTCTTGTGCAAATCCTACAATTTGGGCAGTTATAGCAGAAAGTGCAAACGATAGAACGCCTACTGTCACGACCCAGCCTACGTAAGTTCTGTTCTTTAAAACAGTGCGTGTTTCTTCAATTATGCTTCTTTTCGGAATCACGAGGTCTTCAGGTTCTCGGATCCAGATAATAGAAGGCAAGTAGAATACTACAGTTAGCACTGAGAATACAAGTAGCATTGTCAATCCGAAGGGACTCATACCTGGTGTTGGATCAGAAACGAAAAGCAATGGCGTAATGAATCCCAAAACAACGCCAAGACCATTTGCAACCCAGTTAGCAGTGTTTTGCATGCTTGAAACAAGTCCACGCTCGCTCTCATGTGTTATCTCGGGCATCCATGCTTGAAATGCGGTAAGCAGAAAAGCATAGAAGAATTTGAATGAACACAGGAAGAGAAGATAGTATCCAAATACTGCCAATTCGAGATTCGGATCAGTTGTATTCAAAAACCAATTTGGCACGAATATCAAGAATCCCGTTATCGCTAAGCCAGGAGCTCCAAGCATGACGAAGGGTTTCCTTCGGCCCCACCGAGATTGGAAACCATCGCTAATGTAACCCGTCAACCAATGCGTCATGCCTATGACCATATATGAAGACGCCAGCGAAATTCCCGCAAGTAGCCAATCTAGCTCGAATTTTGCACCGTATATATAAAAGCTCGTCAATCCTGTGAATGTAAGTAGAAAGGATGAGCCAAAGCGACCCATTCCATACGCTACTTTCTTGTACAAAGGCAGCATTCCAATTCCTCCAGATTTCTGCTTAATAAATCCGAAAGAGGTTGGATGTAAAGCCGAGATTTAAGTCTCCCGAGATACTGAAACACTATGTACGAACATCCTGATCCTTGTACTTTTCAGGTTCTGCTTCAAATGTGTCTTTGCAGTATTGCGCACAGAAGAAATATTTCTTCCCCTCGTATTCGCTAACTAAGGTTGCACTCGCTGTATCCACATCCATCTTACAAATAGGATCGATAGCTACTGTTGGAATCTCTTCGGGAGCATGAGTTTCATCCTTGAACTTCTCAGGACTAGCATCAAAGGTATCCTTACAATACTGAGCACAGAAGTAGTAGCGCTTACCTTCATAGTCTGAAATCAAGTCTGCTGTTGCAGTATCTACGTTCATTTTGCAAATAGGGTCAATTGCAACATCACCCTCTTGATATGCGGCAGGAGGCACCATGGAAATCTCAGCTCTAGCTCGTGTTGGTTTGAAGCGGTTTAAAGTCAATGCATTTGTCACCACACTAACACTTGATAGAGCCATCGCCAATCCTGCGAACTGGGGCTGTAAGTATAGACCCGTGAATGGAAAGAGAACACCAGCAGCTATTGGAAGTAAAATTATGTTGTAGATGAGTGCCCAGAAGAAACCTTGTTTAATTTTGGTCATAGTTTTCTTCCCAAGCTGAATTCCAGTTACGACATCAAGTAGGTCATCCCTTACTAAAACGATATCCCCGGATTCCACAGATACATCAGTTCCAGATCCCAAAGCTATGCCCACATCTGCCTGGGCGAGGGCGATAGCATCGTTAACTCCGTCACCGGTCATTGCAACTACTCTACCATCTAGCTGCAGTTGCCTAATCTGTTCTGCTTTCTGGTTCGGAAGAACTTCAAATAATACCTTACTGATGCCTACTGTTTCTGCGATTGCTTTTGCAGTTGTTTCACGATCCCCTGTTAGCATCCAAACATCGATTCCAAGATCCTTCAGTGCTTTTACTGCTTGAACTGAACTCTCCTTGAGCGTGTCCGCAACCGCTATAATGGCGAGAGGTTTTCCGTCAATTGAAGCATAGACGGTTGTTTTTCCTTGCTGCTGAAGCGTGAGAACATGGCTATCAAATCCTCCAAAGTCAATTGAGGAGTCAAGCATGAATTGTTCACTACCGACCAAGATTTTCTTTCCGTTAACATTGGCACTTACACCCCTACCTGTTGCATACACGAATTCAGTCGAGCTAGGAATCTCGAGCCCCTTTTCTTTCGAGTAGTACACAATTGCTTCCGCAAGGGGATGCTCACTGCTTTTCTCAACTGCGGCAATAAGCCCTAGAGCCTCTTCTTCACTCACATCATTAAATGTCATAATATCAGTAACCGTTGGACGACCAATTGTCAGCGTACCAGTTTTATCGAATACAATTGTATCAATTACTGGAATTGTTTCAAGACCATCACCTGTTTTGATAAGAATCCCATATTGAGCCCCTTTGCCAATTCCAACCATTATGGCTGTAGGTGTTGCCAAGCCCAATGCGCATGGGCACGCAGCTACAAGAACAGCTATGGTGAAGTTCAATGCTAGAGTCCAGTCAGCGGCGATATTGAAGACCGAGGTCGCAAAGAAAGTCCAGAATATGAATGTGGATAGTGCTAGAACGAGAACAACCGGAGTGAAGACTTCCGCTATGGCATCAGCCTTTCTCTGAATAGGAGGTTTATTTGTTTGTGCCTCCTCCACCATTCTTACAATTTGTGACAACACAGTATCTTGACCGACATTTTTTGCTTTTACATGTAAGACTCCATTTTTGTTTACAGTTCCGCCAACTACTGTGTCCCCTATCGTCTTATTGACTGGCATAGGTTCACCTGTAATCATTGACTCATCAACCGATGATTTGCCTTCGATGACATCTCCATCAACAGGAACTCTATCGCCAGGACGAACAAGAACGATATCATCTACTTCAACATCTTCAATAGGGACAATAGATTCGGTCCCATTTCTAATGACCGTTGCAACCTTTGCCTGTAGGTCCATT
Source organism: uncultured archaeon (assembly GCA_964391265.1). Taxonomy (GTDB): domain Archaea; phylum Asgardarchaeota; class Thorarchaeia; order Thorarchaeales; family Thorarchaeaceae; genus MP5-2226. Next base: position 3,902 of record CAYMLT010000003.1, on the reverse strand, counting down.
AGACCTCTGATTGCTCGAGAGGTTCGACCTTTTGCAATTGACTCTAAAGTTCGCCCCAAAAGAATGAAACTGATTAGCATCACTGAAGCATCGTAGAAGGAGCTATATCCAGTTAGAACAAAGGTTGTTGCTACAGAGTACAGGTAAGCAGCGCTGGTTCCAAGCATAACCAGCGTATCCATATTGGTCTTTAGATGACGAGCCGCTCTTAACGCGGCACTATAGAAGGGGTAACCTCCAATGAACTGAACAGGAGTTGAAAGAAGGAACATGATGAGCATCCGAGTCATGCCATCAGTGATAAAACCATCAAGAATACCGAAGTGCAATAGAACTACTGGAATCGACAATAGCACAGAGAACGTGAGAAGTAGGGAATAATACCGGATTTCCTTCTCTCGGGCAAGAGACTCTCTGTCCGATTGAACGCCCCCAGAGTCTTCGGGTGCGAATCCAATTTCTTTGAGAGTTTTGCGAACAATCTTGAAAGTTACTAAGGATTCATCATATTCAACAAGCATTTTTTTTGTTTCAGGGTAATTCGCCACAGATAGTATTCCGTCTATTCGAGAAAGATTTCGACTCATCCGTTCCCAATCGGCTTCTGTGGGTTCACCGGGAATTGTTAATGCCATTGTTGCTCTTTTGGGACGATAGCCGGTCGAGGTCACAGCTTTCTCAAGGACATCCCTATTCACATACGTTGGATCAAATTCGATGATAGCTTTCTCATCGAGGAGACTTACGGTTGCGTTTATCACTCCTTCCTGGTTAAGCAACGTCTTCTCTATAGTCGCAACGCAAGACGCGCAATGCATACCTTCAATGCGCATGGACATTCTTGCTTTTTCATCATGTGTTTCGGTTTCTTTACTCAAGGTAGTACCATCCTATTTTGAATCGTGATTATGCTCGAGGTAGAGATCTTTTTTGTAGGCTCGGGCACAATGAATACAACAAAAGCCAAGTTCGACTCCATCAATGTTCTCTCGGTGAACACCATCGTAAACGCGAGCGCCACAACTGGCACAGGTTTCTAGCGATGGTTCAAGTGCAGATGCGGTGATTGCAGAGAACCTTCTGAACAACCGGCTAGTAAATTCCTTGCCTTTCTTGGTAAGTGTGTAGACTATTTTTGGCCTCTTCCCAGTCGATTCATCACTCTTCTTCACGAGACCTCTTGATTCTAATATTTGTAGAAAGGGATACAGGGTTCCTGCACTCAGAGTGTTTCCGGTTCTCGCCTCAAAGGACCTCATCATTCCATATCCGTGAATGGGGCGTTCACTGAGTAAAAGCATAATGTAGAACTGAGAAAAATCCGAAAGGATCTCGGACATTTCTGATGACTCTTTGGAGGAACTCATTCATTCAGCCTCTTCAATTAGATACATTACTAAAGTATCCTGAAGGATATATCCCGTACGATATATAAGCTTGAAGATGTGGCAAAAACAGGGAGATTTAGAATGGAACCCTATCCGATGAAGTGTTCGCTCTCACTATCTGCTTGTGAGTCGGACATCATTTGAAGAAGATCGTGAAAGGTATTATCTACATTGTAGCCAGTCAAAGCTGATGTTTCTTTGAAGACAGCAGGAACGCCAAGCTTCTCAATGAAGTACTTGGTGAACTCACGCCCTTCATTAGCAGTGACACGTTCTGATTCGGGATATCGCTCACGGAGGTCAGTTTTGTTTCCGACAATAACTGTTGGGGGTAGAGGTCCCATATTGTTGTAAGCTTCCACGAGCCACTTCGAGGCATTATCAAATGATTCTCGATCTACTGTTGAATAAACTAGGACAATTCCGTTGCAGCCATGGTAATAGTGACCACGGACCTGCTTGAATGATGGCTGGCCCGCCAGGTCCCAAATAATGAATTTAACAACTTCCTGATTGAACACAACACGTTTGGTAGCCAAATCCACTCCAATAGTAGCAATATGACCTTCTATGAATTCGTCACCAAGGTAGTTTCTTCTAATGCTTGTCTTACCTACTGCACCGTCCCCTATTAAGACAGCCTTCATAACCTTGCTACCGTCGTCTTGGTCTCTCATTCAATTCCATCCTAAATGGGCAAATGGGCTCATATTAGGTATTTTTTACCATAAACCCTCTAACAGCCGAGTTAGCTAAGTGTATAGCTAAAGCCAAGATAAGGTTAGTGCTGGGTGCTGTTTGGAGGGGATGTATTACGATGGTTTTATGTCCGAATATCATAAATCATTTGCCAACCGGAGCCATGTAGATAACGCAAGAGATCATCCATACTGAATCGCCAAACGTTGCAGGGATTACTAGATTATAAAAGGTGCAGTTTCGAACTAAAACGGGCAATTCAACAGGTCTCGGACTTTCGATGCGTGCTTTTTCGGGAGGATTTTTCCAGTTAGGATTTCTTTGCAATTGTGAAATTTCGCAAATTCCTGCACTCCTTTCTGAAGGCGCAATAAACCGGATTCGGTTACCAACTGAGGGGATTCCAAATAGAGTGCCTTCAGTTCGAGCTGAGATGTACTACGGTGAACCTTTGCATCCACACGGCCTCTTAGCGCATTCTGATCTAAGATTGGAAGCACATAGTAGCCATGAACTCTATCTTTCGCTGATACATAACACTCTATTCTGTAATCAAATTCCCAGATGGATTTAGGATAATGTCGTTCTCTGAGAATGTTATCGAAGGGCGTTAGGATTTTGACAGGTGTTTTCGGTTCAGGTGGTTTCAATGTTGTCAGTACCTTAAGATAATCTACATGAACAAAATAGCGACCCTTCTGACCGAAATCAACTTCCTCCAACACATCTCCAATCAGACTTTCCAGATGATTCTCGATATTGGGCCGCTGACCTTTCCAGATGTGCTTCGCTGCCATCGGTCCTGTGTATGATTTCACATCACGGTAATCAGCAACACCTAATGAACGAAATGTTGTATCAATAATGTATTGCGGAATGTCATCATTTGAAAGGGGCTCGATATCAATTCCAGGAGGGACAACACGCTCGGTAAGATCGTAATTCTTCTGAAATCCTTCTCTGTATGAAACCATCAGTCGTCCCAAAGTTGTGAGAGCTTCCAGCGCGCGTTTTTCTTTCTTCCAGTCCCACCAACCATCGCTTTTTCTTCCGGGTTCTCCCAAATCCTTGCTTCGTGTAAGGCCATTTTTCTTGACATTCTGATACACCTCTTCAACAATTTCTTTGTTCTTGAGAGCCCATGCAGTATACCAGCCACTCTTGCGTTCTCGCATCCGTTCCATTTTCCAGGCATAATAGGGAAAGGACTTCATCGACATCAGACACATGGCATGTGACCAGTACTCGAACAGCTTGCCTTCTTTCTGGAGTTTCCAAACTTCGCCTTCTGCATAGTCAGAGTATCTGTTAGCAGCTATCAGATTGTGGCTTCTGCTAACAACCGATATTGTATCAATCTGAATATTGTGAATTCTATTGGCAACTTCCATAACCGATTTGCAGGGTTCTTTTGTTCGCAGCCCTTGAACTTCAAGGATTAGACTTCTAACTTTCTCAGGAGAAATCTCAAGCATACTCTTGCATAATGCTGTCCCGCTTAAGTAAGGTTCTCTCAATCATTCAGAGTTTCAGGGGTGGAAATCATTTCTATTTGTCGTCCACCATTCATTCCATTCTTTCATGATCGCAGCTCTTTGCTGTTTCCTAACCCCATCAACAAAGGACGGACCAGGATTGCCAAGTGCTCTTCGTATCATGACAATCTGTCCCATATGCCCAACGAAATGGAATGCCATTCGATGAAGATGCTGTAGCAGCGATTCCTCTGGCTCAGGAACGAATTCCTTGTAAATCACATTCTCATCAACATTCCGAAGAAACTCCAAACTTGATTTCGAAATAGAAAGATACGAA
>CAYMLT010000002.1:0-35448 GCA_964391265.1 uncultured archaeon | reverse complement strand
TCATTGAGATGGGATCCCTCCTACAGACCTGGCCTCTTTCTCCTGTCTTTGTGCTGGTTCATCACTTCCAGCGACAGAGAGAGTTTCCACAGTTCTTTCCACGGCAGGGTCATTATCACTCTCATTAGCATTATCACTAATACTAACAAGGTCCGATTGGACAAAGTGAACGGCCGCGGACTCTCCAGAACCTGATGTTTGTTCCTTCTTGGAGAGTAAGGACTTCCCTTGTGAAGGCTTCTTCCTTTGGGCTTTCGGACGCGCACGTCGATTAGTTACTCTACGAGTAACCGCTCTAGTCCACAGACCTAGTCCTCTCACAGAGTGTAGTGACTTTGTGAGCGTAAGCATGCGTGCAGCAATATTGGTGCTACCATTCCTATCAGCATTGGTCTTATGGCCACAGGATGGGCAATGGAAGTAGTTCTGCTTGGGTCTCCTACCCTTACTTCCACACTTCCAACACATGATGGAGGTCCACGCTTCAGGAACTGCCCGAAATCGAGCATCCTTCCCATCAACCTTCCATCCAAGCTGAGCCAGTCCATGTTTCAGACTGTTAGTTATTCTAGCGAAAGCCCAAGAATGTATCATCCCTCGGAACCTTCGGCCTTGGTAGTTTCCTTTCTTTGCACGCATTCGTATATTTTGTAGGCGACCAATAGCAACATAGAGTGTGTATTTTTTGGACAATTCAGAGATATAATCAAGGAGTTGTCGAACAAGAGCATGATCATATTCACGAGCAACGTTCTCTCTCTTGGAACGCATTTGACGTAGTTTCTTTGAAACCTCGTCGTGAACCAACCCATTGTTATGTCGTAGGTGCATTTCTCTCTGTAAATCTGCTACAAGATTATCGTACTTCCTGATAGATTTCCCCTTCTCTTTTTGAACAAAGTACCGAGTTTCTCTGGTCTTTTCTGGAGTGAGGAGTGTCGAACAGACCGCTTTCTCAATACCGAGGTCAATACCAAGAATAGCTGCTGGAAGGTTATCCTCATAAGCATCATTGATACGAACTCGTACAGCAAACGTCACCCACGACTTCAATTTCGAATCTGTAAAGAGCTGAAGTGCTTTTACATCACCACGCCTAATCTGATTCAAATGGAAGGGTGACATCTTAAGGGGTATTCTCAAGTGGTCGTGGAGAATTCTTCCTTCTCCCACGGAGTCTAGGGAATCACGAACATCAAGCCACCATCTAAAAGCGGAGGCGTTTCTTTCAATGAGTTTGAATCTCTGAGAGAAAACCCATCGTGGAATTCGTCGTGTGCAGTTGATTGATGTGGGACGTGATGCTTTCATGCCCCTCTTCTTTTTCAACTTTAGATAGCTTTCACTTAGTGCAACAGCTGTCTGTCTACACTCCGTCAGTTCGTTTGTTGAGATTCGGGGAAATCGGACCTTGAAATCATGCGGAACGCTTGTTCTCTGTTTGTATCCTGGTTTGACCTTGAGCGCAGTCATGGTCAACTGGTCCAACTTGCCGTCATCAATTCTATCTTTGTTTCTACCTGTTAGCAAATCGTCTTCATATTGTTCAATTATTCCTAAGAATGCACGAATCACTCTAGTGTCCCTTCCAACGATCTGTCTAAGCCTTTGCCTAGACCTCTCGGTCATTGCTTCCCAATTGATTGGGACCTTTACAGAGATTGTCACACCTTTGGAACGAGCCATAGTAATCGCTTTTTGTATATAAATTTCTGACCAAGTTTCTGGCCAGTTGAGTTCACTCCCCTTCTTGTTCCCAAGATTGGTTATTTACTCGTACATTTACTCAGTAAATAGGTATATAAATTTAATAAGATAAATCGCTTTATTTTTGATTTTGGCTTTTCATATATCTCTAATTTATAAATAAGGACTTAATAGAAATTTTATTTACCTACGAAATTTAATATCATTGATAAGTGATTAGTTAACAAATAACCTTAATGAGGGGTAGCAAAGGTAAGGTACGCACTCCAAGTGCAATTATCAGTACTGCAGTGTACATGGGTCTTGTCGCATTAGTTCGGATTTCTCGAGATAGAGCAAGCAAGAAAACTCGTCGATTCTATCAGAGTATTAACAAGATGTGGACCTATGTTAGAGATTCTCTGAGTGTACAAAAAATCTCTAATCTGACCGATTTCTCGGTTGTACAGAATGCAGAACCGAATATGCGGGGACAATTTCTCAAGTATAGCTGGACAACTGCTAGACAGATGGGGAGTAAGGAATCCAAACGAGTCTATAGCTGGCTTGAAGGATCAGTTGGACCACTAAATGCTCTTCTGAACTATGCTGGCGCACGCCTTCGAGACCTCGCCATGTTTCTGTATCCCTTTCCCAAGCCACTAGTATTTGAAATACGGAAGTACCCTGATGGAATATGCTCCCAAGATTTGAAGAACTGAAAAGTAACTCTTCAGGGCTCTATGCTTTGATATACGAAGCTACATTCCGAATATTTTAGATGGTACCGAGAATGATATTCGAACTCACGAGTTTCAATGGCAAAGGCTCTTGATTTTCTGAATCAATGGATAATATAATGATGGTGACTTTCCTATTTATCTGACATAACCTTTGTGAGCCTGATGGAAATCCGGAGTTAAATTGGTGAAGGTACTGACCATAGTGTTTCGGGGGATACAAAATTTTTCTGAATGTCAAACATATCCGCTCGTAACTGATCATCACCTTGATAGTAACCAGAGTTGATACGAATTACATCTAATTCCTCAAGCTTTCTGAGATATCCACCCATTCTGGGTTCTGTAATTTCACATCGATACTCCAACTCAAATTCCTTGACAAGAGTCTTTTGGTTTCTGGGAACAGGTCCTTTCATATGTAATTCAGGATAGTAAACTATGTTGGCAATTCGAATCACTGTTTCCAGATTGCTTAGATTCAGTACATTTCGTAGGAATGAATATCTACGTTTCAGAATTGTCGCATATACGGCCTCTGCAAATTGTCCGAACTTGTCTGTTTGTTCTCTCAAAGCTACAAATAAGTTGCCAGGAACGTATCCGCCATCGTGCTCTCTTAGTAGTTCTAACTCTTCTAACATCATCAAGTATTGTTTTGCTTTCCTTTTCTTATCAGAGCGTTCCTTCTCGAAGTGGCTTAAACTGATATAGTTACTATCAGATACAAAATTGATTATCTCATATATTGGATTCAATGCATTGGAAACTTCTACTAATCGACCAATTCTATCTGCTGCTGCTGCTACTACTATGTTTTCGGCATATGTTCTCCACATGTCCAAGTATGTTTCAATCCTTGAAGATACTTCTTCATCCGACGTAGTCTTGCTTCCTACCAGTTGATTTCGATTATTGAACACAACATAACCTAAGGAAGAAATCTTAATGAATCGAAGTGACTTTGTTGCTTTTCTATCATCATGTATAAGAATAGGATAATCGGAACGAAGCTTAGAAACCCAAAGATCTTGATCTTCATTATACTCAGGATCTTCACTGAGGATTAAATGTCCATAATTCTCAATAACATAGCTAACTATGCTTTCATGAGTGTTCATTCTTTGTCAGCTCCAAAATACATTGTAAGGTCTTTAAACTCATTTACTTTTACATAAATTGTGTACCTAAGCAACTTATCCCACTCCTCCATAAAAGTACCCGTTGATTTGTCTATCGGTTTGTGCTTTAATGGGTCCGATATGCCAATCTTTGTTTTATCTTTAGAGATAGAATGTACAATCACCGCATGCTTAATCTCGCTATCATAAGAATGATGTAAAAGGAATACAATAACTGGCTGCCCTTGTTTAATCTGCTCTAAAATGAAATCAAAAGAGGATGGGGCACAACAGAATTCAAGCTGAAATGCACTATCTTTGACTCGTTTATCATTGTTCAACTTAGGTTACATCGCAAAATTTGGTCCCACTTACATTCATTCCTAGAATTTTCTCAAGCTCTTCATACTCGAATTGTGCGACATCTTTGTACTTAGTTTTAGCCCACTCCAAAATCATCATGATGCATGCGATTAGACAGTCATTACTTCCTCTTTGTTGGATAAATGGCACATCTACTCGAGGCATTATTTTCTCCCCGCGACCACATTTTCGAGATGATTTAATGAGTGTTTACAAAACTACTCTTGGTGCATATTCAATCTTTCTATTAACATCGTGTGGCTTTGACAACCACGGTCTTCAGATGCGATTTGATTTGAATCTTAATACCATCAACTGGTAAAATGTGAGAAGGTAAGAGGTCAATTTACAAATGAAATTAGCATTAGCAAAGGAACTAATTGGATTGATGGGAGATTATATCATAAGTAGAAGCATAATCTATAAGGCATTCCGCTCACTGAAAAAGAGAGCAAGCTTCTTAGGCTCATTAAATAGAAAGGATTAATCAGGCACTTGCAGGATGAAAATGTAGTTCGGAGGATATGTAATGTTTCATGCGACCTTGGATAGCACCAAAACCTGGAAACAGATTATTGATGCACTGGCAACTTTGCTAACAGATGCTCATTTCATTATATCAGATACTGGTATAGTATTGAATCAGCTTGATTCTTCAAAAGCAGCAATGGTAAACCTCAAACTTCCCGCAGGTGTATTCCAAGAGTTCGTATCAGAGGGCGAACATGATGTCTGCCTGAGCATAGATGATCTTGTCAAAGTAAGTAAAAGAATGGCAGGCGATGACCATTTAGAGTTCAACTTGAACACAACAGATCAGCGTTTTGAGATTAAGATGATTGGTCAAGCGGAAAGGCGATTCAATCTTCAGCTACTTACTCCACCAGAAGCTAGGAGTAAAGAACCGGACCTTAAGACGCATGACACCAAAGCGGAGATGTTTGCGGATTCGTTCAAGCAGGCTGTGAAAGACATTGGGGTTGTTTCAAATCATATTAGAATATCCTCTGATTCCAATTCAATTTCATTCCAAGGTGAAGGGGATACAGGAGAGGCAGAGGTTTCTCTCAAGAAAGGAGACGAGGAATCAGCCCTCTTTGATCTAAAGGTGAAAAATAACTCACGCGCGAGATACTCCTTGAGCTACTTGGCCGAAATTGCCAAGGCAATGGCTGGAGATAGTGTGGTGCTCAGTTTCAGTACTGATAGACCCATCATTGTCGAGTTTGGAATTGCTGAAAGTGGTCGTATCAGCTTCATACTAGCTCCCATTGTCGAACAGAGATGGGAGAAATAACAGATATTCATTGAGGGCAGAGAATGGCCCCAGATAAAAAAGCGCGCACCAGAAAGCTGTTACAGCTAATGTTTCAGGAGTACTACCGAACAAATCATGATAAGATTGACATACCTGAGAGGATTCAGAATCGTGAGTTTGGACTGGAAAATTGGGATTTCTCCTGGGTATGTAAGAAACGAATGGAAACTCTAGAGGATGGAACAGAAGTTCAGAGAGGGTGTGGAAGAAATGGAAGGTCATTTTCCAACCTTCATGTTTGTCCTCACTGTGGCGCCCAAGGATTGCAGACAACAAGATGGTCACGCCATATCGGCTTTCGGACACGAGATAACCTATTGGGTGAATTGGCTAGATCTGTGCCTCACAGCGTGTATCATTCGGCTGCATTCTACAGAGTGCCGGTAGCCCGCTCAATGGCGGAAAAGGAATGGAATGGCGCCGAGCTTGTGTTTGATATTGATGCAGATCATCTAGACATTCCCTGTGCGAACAAACATGATGCTTGGCAATGCAGTAACACCGAGTGCAATCAAGCAGGAAAAGGAAAAGCACCCGAGAATTGTCCGAGTTGTAACGGTGTATCGTTTAGAAGTCTCAAATGGATTTGCGATGATTGTCTGAATGCATCAAGAGAGAACACAATAAAACTGTACGATAAGTTTCTTGTGAAACACTTCGGTATTGATCCTGAACGCATCCAGTTGAATTATAGTGGTCATCGGGGATACCATGTACGTGTACGAGACCCAAGTGTCTTCGATTTGAGCTCAAATGCTAGAATGGAAATTGCTCATTATTTGACAGGTATGGGATTGAATAGTACAATCACATCGGACGGCCTTCTGAGAATTGTACCTACTGGTGAGCTAAGAAACTGGCAACTTCCTGCGATTGCCAGAAAGCTTGCAGATGCAATGATTGAGTTCATTGATACTATTGAATTGTATGCCGGTGAGGAGCCATGGGTCAAGCGAGTTTTAATCCATAAGCAAGATGCAATTGAGGGACTGAGGAAAAATCCGCCGATTCTTAATGCCAAAGTAAAGGGAGTGGGTCCAAAATACTGGCAAGAGATAGCGAATAAAGCTGCAATCCTGTACGGCGTAGATATTGATCAACCTGTTACGACGGATATTCATAGAGTGATTAGATTGATTGGAAGTCTAAATGGTAAGACTGGATTTACGGTAAATGAGATTTCACGTGACGAACTTTCTGACTTTGACCCTTTTAGCGACGCAATTGTATTTGATGAGGGCACCATGAAAATAGCAATTCCACAGAGAGCAATTGATGTTCCAGAGTTCAGAATTGCAGATGCGCATTATGGACCGTTCAATAATACCGTTGAAGACCTGCCTAAAGCGGCAGCAGTCTTTCTATTATGCAAGGGGATGGCAACAGTTGAGTAATATTATGTATGATGCGATAAGCAAAACATGGGAAGATGAGAAGAATAGCAAAAGGCTTCAGGATTTCGAAGACCTTCGTCTAAGTAAAATGGTATCATACCTATCAGCAGTTCGACAACAATTGGCTGAAACTCCATCTGAGAATGTCATCCAGGTGGATTTACTCACTCAAGAAGGACTCAACATAGAGTATATGCTTCGCGACCTTCTACTGCTTAGACGCACAAAAATAATGAACTCAGTTCTGCAAAATACAGCTCCCGAGGGGATAATGACCTTGGCGGAGGAGGAATTCTACAATCGTATGCAAAGGGGAATTACAAGTCATATTGAATTCATTGACGAAGTGATTGCGGGATCTCCGGCACCCACGATGAAACGAAAAGAAAAAACAGAGAAGACGCGTCAGCCAGAAAAAGAATTCGAGGTTGATCCTGAAGAGATTGAATATGTGATGGTACGATTCTTGAGAGCTGTTGAAGAATCCTTTATGGGATTGGATGAAACAGTGTACGGACCCTTTCAGGAAGAGGATGTTGCTACAATTCCTACTGCAAACGCAAAGGTATGGCTGAGAGATGGAACAGTTGCAAGAGTATCTCCTACAAAATAGGAGGCCGAACCCAATGGATGAGCATATTCAATCACGTTTGAATGCAATAAAGAATCTAACTCAGAAGGATAACAGAACCTTCGAAGAAGAATTTGAAAAGATCCTTATAGCGCTTACAGGCGTTTTTCGTTTGTTGGATGGAAAACAGTCAATGTTGACTACGTTACAGGGCTCACCGACAGATGTTCAAGGGTATGTGCTAAAACTACTTGGGCAGATAAGGCAGCAGATAAACTGTAGCTATGAAAGTCTGATCAAGGAATTAGATGAACTTGCAGAGCAGATGGAGAGGCTCTAGGATTTCAGGCAATAGAAAGCTCTAAGTGGATGCCTACCAGTCTGATTCGTATGACAGCGGAGCGAGAGTGGATTCTCTATATTGCAGGAATTATATGTGTTGCAATCACTCTTGTTAGTGATTTCATGCATCCTCTTAACGAGATGGGGATTCTGTATATTTTAGTCTTCGATGTTACTGTAATCCTAGGCGTTTTTGGTATTCTTCTACTTATTCAAAAGAGAGCTCTTGAAGATTGGTAGGAGATTGTCTTCTTCTGCAAACTTTTAATATAGGCTTCATTTGTGATGTGGCATCTAGCCCCTTCGCCAGTCATAGCATTGGTGGTTATTAATCATGACCGAAGTAGATGGTAAGGACGGCCCTCCAGCCGTATTGGTAGACCCAATAGACATGTCTAAGCTCGATCCCAAATTTGGGGGGGAGATAAAGAGCATGCCTAATGGCGACGAGCTAACGGCATGTTTTGCATGTTCCACATGCACTGCAGCATGTCCTATCGCTAATGTTTGGCAGTATAAGCCACATCAGCTTATTCGGATGATAATCTTGGGAATGCGTGAAGAAGTATTATCCTCGGACGAAATATGGCTATGCTTGACTTGCTTCCAGTGTCAGGAACGATGTCCCCAGAAAGTGAGGGTTACTGACATCTTCTTTGATTGTAAGAACTTGGCAGCAGAGGAGGGTAAGATTCCCGAGAATATTGTTGGCCTAGCAAAAACACTGATAGAAAAAGGTCAACTCTATGAGGTTACCGCAGACTGGGAGAGAGAGGATATGGATCTTGAACCCGCAGTGCCAGGTCTTTCAACAGATGAGTTCAAGAAGATAATCAAGGCCACTAGAACCGGAAAGATTGTGGGAGGCGAAGAATAAGATGCCATCATATAATCTCTATATGGGTTGTAGTGTACCTGCCAACTATCCTAATTATGAAGCTGCTATGCTCAAGGTTGCCAATGAGTTTGGAATGGAACTCAATTATATGGAAGGCGTAGCTTGTTGTGGCAGTCCAAACCTTAGAGCATTTGATCACATGGGTTGGTTAACTGTTAATGCAAGAACATTAGCTATTGCAGAAAAGAATGGTCATGATATTCTGACTCCCTGTAATGGTTGTTTTGGGTCGTTGAAGGATGTATATCATTTTCTCAAGCATGATGAGTCGCACAGGAAAAAAGTCAATGAAGTGCTGAAGAATGAAGGGCTAGAGTTCAAGGGCACCGCTAAACCACGACATTTCGTGGAAGCGCTCTATTCAGACATTGGTATTGAGCAAATACAAAAGAAAATCACCAAACCCTTGGATGGCGTGGGAATAGCCATTCATTATGGGTGTCATATTCTCAGACCTGGGGACGTTACTGAGTTTTCTCCTGAGATACTTGATGAACTTGTGAGAGTAACAGGTGCCACAGTCATTGATTATCCATTATGGAAGCAATGCTGTGGAGCAACAGTATTACCAGTTAATGAGGATTTAGCAATCAGATTGGCACGCGACAAGTTGAAGTCCATGACTGAAGCGGGTGCAGTGTTTGCCACTGTAGTCTGTCCCGCATGTGGAAATCAATTAGATTTGCAGCAGTTGGGGCTCAAAGACTCATATGGTGAAGAATACAATCTTCCAGTTTTATTGTATCCACAAATACTAGGTCTTGCTATGGGAATGGACGATGAAGAAGTTGGACTCTCAATGAACCGTGTAGCTGCGGATGAGATCATGAACCATTTGACGGAATGAGGTATGATATCTGATGTCGAATCCGGTCCTCATCATAGGCGCTGGAGTGGCAGGTCTCACCGCTGCGGTGGAACTTGCAGACTCAGGAGTTCCCACTATCGTTGTAGAAAGACTTCCGACGGTTGGAGGAAATGCATTGGATCTTTACAAGGCATTTCCAACTGATGATTGCTTCTATTGTTTCGAAGGAAATCGTTGGCGTCCAGGTATCAGAAAATGTTTCTACAGAAGTGCACTCACTGACCAGCCAAATATAGACCTCAAAATCAACTCATATGTTGAGAATATTGCAGGAGAAGCAGGAAAGTTCGATGTTACAATACACATTGAACCAGAATATGTCGAAGCCAAGAAGTGCATCATGTGTGGACTCTGTATGGAACACTCAGACGCATTTTCATTGGTATCCCCTCAGTGTCAGCCACAGGCAGTAACTTATGATTCATCTAAAGCAGGCGAAGGTGATAAAAAAGCTGCTGAGGAGTGTCCAACTAAAGCAATCAATCTGGATGCTACGACTCGAGATGAAACCGTGAAGGTTTCAGATATTGTTATCGCAACTGGTTATCACGAGATGAAGCCAGTCAATATTGATGAATATGCATATGGAAAGTATCCGAATGTAGTGACTCAACTCGAGCTGGCTCAAATATTGGATCCAAATGGTGCTACGGGGGGCAAGCTCCTTCGCCCATCAGATGGAAAGCCTGCAACACGAGTAATGATGGTACAATGTGTCGGAAGTAGAGATGAGAATTACTATCCATTCTGTTCCAAGATATGCTGTGTCTTTGCTCTCAAACATGCAAATATCATTGCTGAGGAGCGTGATGCAAGTAAGATCAGTGTCGTCTATATGGATATCAGAACCTATGACTCACATGAGCGCTACTACCGAGAAGCCAGACAAAATGGCGTTGAATTCGTCCGTGGAAGAGTGGCAAGGATTGAACCACGAGATGATGACACACTTGATATCATCGTGTACGATTCACTGTTAGATAAATACCTCAAGTTTCCAGTGGACCTTTTTGTATTGTCATCAGCTCTTGAACCTCCTGAAGGCGGAGAGAAGATAATCGAATCACTCGGGCTAAAAGTTGCAAGCGGCTTTATTGCCCCTGCGGATCTTGTTTCGGAAAATGAAGTTGTAGCCGGAAACCATGTCTATGCTTGTGGAGCAGCTTTGGGACCAGCTGAGGTTCCCGAAAGTGTTACACAAGCAAGAGCCGTGGTTTCAAAGATTCTCCAAGGGAGGAAGTGATTAAATGGCAGATATTGAAAAATCACCAGTTCTCTTATGCACATGTGGCAAACAACTCAATTTGGATTATGACTTCCTTTCGTCTGAGTTGGGAAGGATTTCAATGGCATCTTCTGTCACAGTTCATGACACATGTTGTCAAGAAGATGGACTGGAGAAGATTGCAGAACTCATGGTCAAGAGTGGCGGTCGACTTGTTCTTGGTGCCTGTACAAATCAAAAGATTCAGCCCAGAATTGATCAATACTTGAAACAGAAGGGGATAGATCCTTCAAGAATTCGTTACGTTAACATCCGTGAGCATTCTGCCTGGGTGCATCCGGACAAGCAAGAAGCGTCCGAAAAGTCTCTGGATATGCTGCGAGGCGGTCTTGCCTCTGCGGGTATCTCCACTTCACTATCAATTGAAGAAAAAGAAGTCGCAAATCATGTGACTGTGGTTGGTGGTGGAATCGCAGGAATAGAAACTGCATTGAGCTTGGATAATCTAGGCTACAGTGTAACCCTTATAGAACTCGAAGAAAAACTGGGTGGCCATGTTGTGAATCTTCCAGTAATCGCACCTACTGGCAAACCAGGTATTGAAGTATTGAAAGGCAGACTTGAGGCACTTGAGAAGAGTAAGAATATCACAGTCATGACTCAGACTCTAGTCAAGTATTTCGAGGGTGAAATGGGCAACTTTACAGTAAACTACGTGACTAGTGGTGAAAATGAGGGCAATTTGCAGACATCTGCTGTTGTGATGGCCACCGGATTCAAGGAATTCAAGCCAGTCATGATGAATGAATATCGCTATGGAAAGAACCCCGATGTCTTGACACAGTATGAGCTCTCCACCATGCTTTCTAGAGGGACTCTTAAGAGACCTTCTAATGAGGGAGAAGTAAAAGAGGTAGTAATGGTTCAATGTGTAGGAAGCAGATCTGAGGATTACAAGAGAAACTGTAGCAAACTTTGTTGTACATTTGCAATAGATAATGCACTCGAACTTCTTGAAAGGGACCCAAGTATAAATGTGAGAATTGTCTACATGGATATTCGAGTACCCTTTGAGAATGAGATGATCTACAAAGAATCACGAGAAAAAGGTGTAGATTACATTCGTGGCCGTATTAGTATGGTCTGGGAAAAGGAAGGACAAACCTATGTCAAAATCTATGACTCGCTTCTGAATCAGTATTTTGAAGTCCCTGCAGATCTAGTCGTTCTTTCTGCTGCAATTCTTCCCTCTGATGGACTATCAGAACTATCGGAAACTCTAGGGTATGCTCTGCAAGATGATGGTCATATCAAAGAGCTCTATGGGAAACTCCGGAGAAACGAAACTCGTCGACGCGGCGTCGTTGCAGTTGGTGCTGTAACTAGACCACAATTCGTCTTCGAGGCAATGACTGATGCTCAAGCTGCAGCCTTGGTATTGCACAATGAGTTGCAAGGAGGAAAAATCCGGTCAATTGCCCGTGGTGCTGTTCTGAACGTAGATGACTGCGTTGGTTGCAGCCTGTGTGCACAACAATGTCCACGTGGAGTGCCCCTCATGATTGAGCAGACAGAGGAAGAGGTGTTAGATGAAGACCAGAAATTTATCTTCAAAGCAGCCATTGACACTCTGAATTGTCATGCTTGTGGTGTGTGTCAGAGTTTATGTCCCTCTGGTGCCACACAACTGAACTTCTTGAGCAATGATCAACTTTGGTCCGAAATTGAGGCAACATTGGAAAAGGCAGATGGAGCTAAACCCACGACTTTGTGTTTCTACTGTGAAGAATGCGCAGTTTCCACCATAGATATTGCAGGGACTCGAAAAATGGAATACCCGGCGAGCACACGGTTGATTCCAGTCCCCTGTGCGGGGCGTGTGAGTATAATTGACATTCTGAAAGCGTTTGAAAATGGTGCGGGATCTGTTATGATTGCTGCTTGTGAGAAGGATAGATGTCATGTTGGTGGAACGGGTAATGAAATTGCACAAGTGCAGGTGGATGTTGCCCGAGATATCCTGAATGCCATTGGATGGAAAGGGGATAGAGTTGAGATGTTCAGAATGTTTTCGGCAGAACCTGAACGGTTTACCAATGCAATAAAGGAAATGGTGGCCAGGGCTGTAAAATATGGGGAAACTCCGGTGCATAGTGGTAAAGCCGGCTCATGGGAGACAGAGAAATGAGTGGCGATGTAGTTGCAAAGGCGAGTGCGCCCAAGAGACAACGCATGATGGATATGATGTTGGTACTTGGTGGACTCAAAGAGGAAACTGCTGTTCCCCTTAGCAAAGTGAATGAAGAAATCTCTAAGTTGAAACAGGATATTGAACCCCTCACGGCAGAGATTCTTGAATTTCCAGAGAGATACTTCCAAGCATTCCTTGATACTGTAAAGAAGGCAGGTCTTGGTAGTTCGCTTTCCGATAGAGGTGTTCTTACTGAAGCTATAGGAAATCTTGAGGCTGCACTTTCTAAGGGCGATTCATCAGCGTTAACGGGCCTACTTGAAACTCTGAAGACTATCCTTGATTCCATGGCAGAGAAAGAAGATACTACCCAAGATGATTCAGCGGGAGATGTATCAGGGATTCTAAAACCAGTAGGGGACCTTATTTCTAGCATTCAAGCAATTATTAGCGGCTTTGAGGAGAAGGCAAAAGCAGATGAGGAAGAAGCAATGAAAGAACTAGAGGTTCTGACCGAATCCTTTGCCTCACTGACTTCAGATCTGAATTCAGACCCAGATGCTTCACTGACGGGACTACAGAAATTGGGAACCAAGACCCGATATGGTCCATTTCTTCGAATTGCGGCACAGCTAAAGAGAGGAAAAAGAGATGGGAGAATAGATGATACCCGTTTCGGGGACTTGATTCGCACAAACCTTCTCGTAGAACTTCGCCGTGGCATCATCATGTTTGTGCTGGAGAAAATGGGATCCAAAACGGCTGTACAATTAGGGGAATCTATGGGAATATCTCCAAAAGATGTACAGAATGCAATTGTTAGCATGATTGGCCGAAGCGAAGTGGAAATGGTCGGACTTGATGGCGATGCTCCTGTCTTTGCTAAGGTTCTTACCACGACACCAGACACAACACTTGTTGTGAAACATATCGTTCAGCAGCTTCGCGGAATAGTAAAAACACTGGATGACTCAAGTAAATCGATCATCCAAGAACCTCTAGAGCAGCTTGAGGGTGTTCTTGAGCGACTTCAGCTATTAGGAGCGTATGATGAAACTGCTCTCTCTGAGTCTGTGACCAATCTCCGAGAAGTTGTCGAAAAGGCTACAGAAGCGGCCATAAGTTCGGGATCTTCCGAAGATTCAGATGAGCTTCGTCTTCTAGTATCAGCAGGTCTTGAGGCCTTTACAAGATTCAGATTGAAAATCACGCTTGAGAAAGGACCAAACTTGGTTTCTGGGCTTAATGCCTATGGAGAACAGCTTGATTCTGAGAAATACAAACAGATTATGGATAATTATCTCGTTACCGAGCTTGAGAGAGGAACTTTGCTCATTCTAATCAGAGAGATTGGAGCAATGACTACAAAAGATCTTGCTGAAAAGTCTAGGATTCCGCAAGATAGAGTTTTACAACACTTACTACGGATGAAACGTGATGAGTTGCTGACCATTGCTGGCGAAGAGCATGGGTATATTCTATATGATGTCCCGAGAACACTGAACGAAGCAGAAATTGCAATTCAGACTGCCTGTAATCTGGCATCTCAGACTGCTCAGGCTGGAGCTGAGCTTCGAGAGATTCTCTCCGATCTTACTCCTGGAACAATTGGCAGACTTACAAGTGCTCTTGAGATCTTCTCTAAGTCACGTGATAAAATGGAGTCAATCACAATAGATGGAACGGTAGTTGGAAAGGACATTCTTTCGAGCGTAGAAGAAACAATCAAGTCATCGGTTTCAATGGGCTATCGAACTCGAGCACGACTCCCAAGCACGCGACCCAAGGTCACAATTGAAGACTTGCTAGATGTTGACGTTCCATCTGTACTGGAGGAATACCGAGGTATGATGGGATATGCCCCACTCCTAGGTTTTGGTACAATTGAGTGGGACTTTGGAAAGTGTGTCGGGTGCAAGTCATGTGAAATTGCATGTCCAGAGGATGCTATCAAACTCAAACCAGTTATCGACGTACCCAAGTTCTTTGAATTGACGGACGAGGAGATTGAAAAACAGCTTGTAAACAAGGCAATGTTTTACAAGACCGTCAGGTCCCTTGCAACGGTCAAGCCAACCTCCCAAATAAGACTCAATGAGCAAAAACCAGGATTTGGAACAATTGAAGTAGATCTCTGGCTCTGTGTTGGATGCAGAACCTGTGTAAGAAGATGTCCGGGCACAGAAGGCGGTGCATTGGAACTAGACCTCAAGTGGAACCTTCCGGAAGTTGTCAGGCAAATTGTTTCTCCGAACGGATACATTCAAACGAACGCACCATTTCAAAAGTAACATATACAGATAGAAACTGTTCTAGTTATTGTAACAAAGGTTGGGTGTTGTTAGATATGATTGACTTCTCTTTAACAGACGAACAGAAAAATATACAGAAGAAAGCACGTGACTTCGCGCAAGAATACATGCTTCCATACGCTTCATACTATGACAAAACTGGTGAATTTCCAATACCAATAATCAAGAAAGCGTGGGAAGCTGGATTGATGAATCTGGGAATACCAAAGGAATATGGTGGACTTGGCCTTGGGTTAGTCGATGCATGTATCGCAGTCGAAGAATTTGCTGCTGGCTGTGCGGGAATGACTACGAGCATATTTGCCAACCAACTTGGGCCAGAGCCAGTGTTGATTGCAGGGTCTCATGAGCAAAAGGAGAAGTATTTGCGCCCCCTAACGAAAGAACTGAAACTTGCTTCTTTTGCGTGTTCTGAGCCTGGAATGGGTAGTGATGTTGCAGGAATCAAGACCACTGCACGAAAGGAAGGTGATTCTTACATTCTCAATGGTGCCAAGTTTTGGATAACAAATGCACCTCATGCGGATTATTTCACAGTCTTCGCAAGTCTTGATCCGAGTAAAAGACACAAAGCACTCTGTGCATTCATTGTAGATGCGGACACTCCAGGAGTCAAAACTGGAAAACCAGTTGAGAAAATGGGACATAGAGCCTCCGCCACTTCTTCAGTAATGTTCAGAGATGCAAAGGTACCAGTAGAGAATCTTCTTGCGGGTGAGGGACAAGGCTTTCGAATTGCTATGCAGACTTTTGCTATGACACGACCAGCAATTGCTGCATTTGCAACAGGCCTTGCAAGAGCATCAATGGAATTCGCTAGAGCATACACTGACAAAAGAGAGGTCTTCAGTAGCAAACTTAGAGAGTTTGAAGTGATTCAGTTCAAACTGGCAGAGATGTATATGAAAGTAGAAGCATCTCGACTCTTGTACCTCAAAGCTGCATGGGCTGCAGATAATACACCTGATGCTACAATTCCAGCAAGCGTGGCCAAGGCATATGCCACTGATGCAGCTATGTGGTGCGCAAGTGAAGCGGTTCAGATACATGGAGGGTACGGATACATTGACCAGTATCCTGTTGAGAAGCTGTTCAGAGATGCAAAACTATACCAAATATATGAAGGTACAAGCGAGGTGCAACGTTTGATACTCGGCAGGTTTGTACTTGATGGTTACCAACCTGCAATGGAAAATCTACCCAAGTGGACTGGACAAAAAGCACCTGACTTCTAAGAGAATTATTGTCGTGGAACGGATGGTACCCAAACCTCCGTTCCGTATTTCTCAGGCAAAAAAGCCAGGTTTTGTTACGTCTGCACCAAATGAACTGTTGAACATCGTAAGGCTTGCCCACAGTGCCTCTTCAACTCTCACAGTTTCTGTTCCCTGATCATCTACAGTATTCACCCAGTAATCAATGAAACCCTTCATGGTGTCTTTCTCCTGAGGAAATAGCTCTCTAATACCTCGACGGGGACCGCCGAAGATTGCAACCACATCCCGTGTATTACCAACTACCGATTTGATCTCTGATTCTATACTACTGTAGGGCACACCAATTCTTGAAAGGGCAATTCGTGTCTTTGAACTGGATATTTCGAGATGTTTTATTAAACTATCAGTGACTTTGACATCAAAGCCAAAGTAACGGTCTGTGGAACTCCTCTCCACCACGGCGAGATGAATCGCACGATCTATCCAACGAAGCTGGAACAAGGTGGGGTCGCGATTACTGATTTGTTCATCACAATCTATCAATTCATTTAGGCCAATATCCACTTTTCCAGGTCCTGCTTGAATACCCCATCTAAAATCCCCATCAGACACTGATCTCATTGATTGTGCAATAGGATGGCTCCGTATTCGCAGGGGAGGGAGAATCCCAGCATACTTCAATGAGGGGGCCATAGGAAATGCTGTACGCCTAAGATATTGAGGCGTGTCCATATACCTCAGGAGCTTTTCAAGTAGATTCAGGTCTCTTCGAATCTTTCCTTCAGAGTTTGTTTGATAAATTACTACACTATCTACTTTGAATACAGCAATTGCTCGTGCAATCTGACCAATTTTGATAGTTTTCTGTCGAAGGTCAGAGCAATCGGAGAGAGAAGTGTCGGGAAGTGCAATTTCGAATGGCATTTTTCATTCCTCAGAGGTCTAAAGTAAACCAAATCCGCGTAATCTCTGGTTCGGTTTCGATTCTAATATCAGCATATGTCATTGCTTTTACTTCAGTCCGTGTTTTATGCTTCTCAAAGTCTATCGCTTCGCCCCAAGCTAACCCTTCCAGAGTATAGGTGTTATCAATTTTGGCTAGTGAAGTGATTTCAAACTTTGAGTAGAATTTGTACTCGATGTCAATCAATGCGATAACTTGACCAACCCACTCAACGAGAAGCTCATTGAGATCGTACCCAGTGACACAGATTTTGGTGGATTCTGTAGGGGAAACAGTCGAAGTATCCATGATGACCTCATAGGTTGCAAGGGCAGCCTCTGCAAAGGCAGTTTCAAGAGTAGGTGCCCAGCACTCTACAGTGATGTCTGCAGTGTGCTCATGAAATTTGAAACCTCTCTTGGTCATCTGATTCACATCAAAGTGCCACCACGACAAGAAGCTTAAAAGGCATTTCAAATGGACTGAAGAAACGGGTCCGATAACGACCTACAAATATGCCGAGGTAGCCAAGCCCGGATTACGGCGCCGGTCTTGAAAATTGGAGTGTTATGCACTCTCAGACCAGGTTAACCGGTATCTTCGGATGCATGAGTTCAATGCCTTTGACAATCAGTCAAGGCGAACACATCTCATCCTCGGCGCCATCCTTTTTTCCAATTAGAGCATCCACCATTTTATTATTTGGCGCTTTTTCTCATTCAATTTCTGGAGTACTTGTTGGACTGATTCTTGGTTTTGCAGTAGCCCTTCTTTCACAACTTCTCGTTTGTGAATGTCATTTGGAGGGGCTATTATTGCCATCCTGATCATTTCATCAGTGCCTGCCGTTCTGGCATCCCATGCAACTGAAACTCTTTGAGTCTTGTAATGGTATTTAATCGAATATGGGTCGACCTCTACCTTAATGCCAAGCCTTTCAGCCATTTTCTTTTCAGCCATTACGAAGTTGTTTGGATTTTGGTATACGTTTATCATTAATTTTGAAGCAAGTGATGCAGTTTCTGTATCTTCTGATTTTCTGAGAAGTTCAAGGTCAGATAGATTCAACGTGATGTATTTCTTCCCTCTCGTTCCTTCTTGTTGAATTAGTTCAATCTCTGCATCAGAGATGATTGCTGCTTTTGGATATTCCTGAATCTCCTTTCCGGGATGTAGTGCACATGTATGAGTCCATGATATCCTTGATAGAGTGACAGTGCCATCTTGTGGGATAAGTTCCCCAAAGAAGTCACACAGTATATCCCATTCTTCTTCTATTAGCCAGTTGGGTAATTCTGGATTATTCAGGGTCTTATTACCTGCACACAAACCGACATGCAGAAGGGCATTACCTAACACTGTTGGAAAGGATGATGTGAAACAGTTGGCTCGGGGGTCCGACCAGTAGTTCAGAGAAATACCTCCAAAATTCCTCAGATTGTTCTCTACAATCCCTATTCGTTTCAAGTCAGGTTCGGAAAAGTAAACTCGACCACAATTCCCCAAGAATCCATCGCTAATTACCACTGCTATTGTTTTTGCCAGCGCTCTCCTCAGTTCTTTTCCTTCAATGAATCTCGGATTCTCTATGCCATTCTGCCCATTTTGACCAGTAATCTTTGAGATCCTTCCTTCAAAATCCGATAATGTTCGGCCTGTCAGGTCAATCAATAAGTGAAAGAATTGGCCTTGAAGCTTTGTACGTTTTATATCTATGAAAGGTCCTTCATCATGTTCCGGGAATATTTGATATAACAATCCATTGAGATTCTCGATAGTGGAAAACAGTCCTCCCCCACTGGTACCTGTGAGGACATTTTTGACCTCAGCAATGAATCCTGCAAGTTCGTTCTTATCACGAAAATAGAAGTGCGAATCTTGGTAGGCGTTTATCAATTCCAGTGGATTAGTATCGGGGTTCCAGACATAGAGTGTGCCGTCAATGAATCCAACTTTGAGGGAGGGAGCATCGATTCTTTGCTGGATTATATATTCCAAGTCCCTTAGATTCTCAGTGGAAATGTCGTATTTATCTTCGAGATCAACTGAAACAACTCGTGATTCCTTCAGCTGGACCTTTTCGATATCATCCGCCAGTTCTGTGGCAAAAGTTTCCCAATGGTTTTCCCGATTGTCATCTGTTGAAGAGTCGTCAGTTAGAGTGGATATTGATATTCGAGTTACCTTTGCACCCTCTGCTTGTTGGAGAGGTGTGTAATCGCCCAAGCAGTTTGTGGAATGTCTACGTAGCCTTGGGATTATCCTAGGTTCCATTCCTTTCTCCCAATTTCCAATGGTTCCACGGGAAACAGACACGGCACATCCTTCCGCAATCTTCGCATAGGAGCCGGCCATTCCTTTCTCTAGCTTGAAGTAGTACCGTGCCAGCGCATCTTCCCTTTCAAAATATTCTTCCAATCGTACCTGAGGATTGTTTTCCAGCGCATCTAGATAATCGTCTTCGCTCCACCTTGTTTCGATATCAGCAGCCCGTAACAACTCCTCACATTGTTCCCCAGAGAGCACTGATGCATTATATTCATCCAGCATTTCTACTATTTCTTCCGGACGGGCCCCTTCATCTGAGTCATCATATTCTCTAAATTCTACCAATATTCATGTTCCTTCTTTTGTTTCATATTGTTGTATCTTGATAGGTATCTTAAGCTCCCCAAAATCTCCATCACAAGTAAGGTGATGCCGAAGTAGCGTCCCCCTGTGACGGGGATGTCCTAGTTTCTTACTGGTCATTCTATGATAACTCCCTGTTCTTGGACCTCTCTCCAATCTGTTCTACTAATTATAGTAACCATGCAATGTTTAGGTGTTAAGGGAATGATTGTGCTCCAGCAATAGCGGTCATTCAAAGAAGGTTGATACTTTGAGTCCCCTCATGGCGAAAAAGAAGGTATGATAACCTAGAGAATGTGTAGTAGGGGGTCTATGGTGGGCTATTAGCCAAATTATGTCGAAAATTGGTACAACGGCTTCGAGCAAAGGCTAACATTTTTCTGTAAAAAATACCTGCTCACAAGTTTAATTCTCATCCTCGGCGCCACTTCTTGATACTATCTCATGCCATGACCGCCCACGATTCTCTACAATCCACCAGATGGCCTGTTTTAGCTCATCGCTCATATTTACACCTGACTCTGATTTGTCAGCTGTCTTGATATCGTAACCTAAGTCAGCAGAAGCCTGTTGGATTTGCTCGAACCCTCCCAAGTTTGATTCCAAACCCATATCCAATGCATTAAGAATCTCATATCCGTAAGCTGTGAGATACAACTCCCTGAGATCGACCCGTCTAAATTTGAGACCGACCCTCACACGTTTTAGTTCTCGTTCCCTGTTGTGGATGATTTGCTTGGTCCTGACGACAATTTCTCCTTTCTGAGTAGAGAGTTTTTCAATATCTAAGCCAGTTGTGCAACCACCTTGGTCTATGGCATTATCTATCTCTTTTAGGATGATGGGTAGAATGTGTTCACGAGCGTCGTTAATAGATTTCTCACAAGAAATGGATAGGAGCGCGGTTCTGAGATCAGCATTGATGAAACCGTAGCCGCCTAAGCCCATGGCCAGTAAGACATCCTGCTGCACACGATGGTCAGTTCCATACTCTTGTACAACCCTGTGGAGAAATTGCCAGGAATAGATTCGTGTGGGTCTGTGATATGTACCATAACGGGACATGATGTACCTACGAGTATTCCGATCAAACTCGCTGGATTTTGTCTTAGTTTTAAGCCAAGAAGGTTGGTTTCTAACAAGGAGTGATGGTCGATCTAGTCTATCAGAAAATACGAGAGGGGTCAAATCAATACTATGGGGAAGGTATTTCCCAAATGAGATATTTCTCAAACTGCATCTTGAGATGGGTTCAAGGTCAATACTTTGCAGCAGATGGCTAGTAGGTAGGCAGAGTAAACTCAGTTCTGTGCAATTTGCAAGAGGTGCTAAATCTATGCGCTTCATTTTGTTTTCGGAAAGGCCAAGTTGCCATAGGTTCTTACAAGCAGAGAGAGGGGACAGATCAATGCTCTCAAGCTGGTTGTTGTTCAGAAGGAGGCGTTTCAGATATGTGCAGTGGACAAGGGGACTGAGATCCACGGTTTCCAGAGAGTTACTAGCTAGTAAGAGATTTCTTAAGTTTGAGCACTCCGCGAGAGGGGTTAGGTCGATTCTCTCTAGTCTGTTTCCACCTAGATGGATATCCTGCAAGTTGTTACAGTTGGACAGAGGAGTGAGATCAATATTCTCAAGATAGTTGTCGTCTAGTTTGATTTCCTGCAAGTGGCAATTTTCTGAGAAGCATGAAAGGTCAATTTCCTTGATTAACTTGGAGGATAAGTCGATGTTGGGAGAACTAGGTGAGTATCCCTTCTTCCCATCAAACTTCGTGTAGTATACCCTGAAAGTCATTGTACCATTGCCCTCATCACGCTAATACATACATTAGAAATCTAAAAAGCCTATAGGACTCAAATCTCTTCCTCGGCGCCATTCTTATTTTTCATTTAGGTATCCTATGACATGAGTATCAGTTATATCCCTCAGGAACCTGCATGCCTTTCACTTCTTTGACACCTTCTATGTTCCGCAAGGCTTCTGTATATGCTTTGAAATCTTCTACCGATTCAAAGTTTCCACTAATCTGGAGTTGTTCTTCATTTTCGGATAGTTCAAAGAACTTGACTCCCGTTCGCTTCAGGAACATTAGCATCATTTCATCAAGAATGAATGCCTCTTTGACACCTGGCAATGAGAGAACCTGTTCCATGATGCTTTGAGCCCCCTTCTTGTCTATCAATGTAATTACTATGGTCGATATTGTCATTCGTATCAGCCTCCAACTTCTGTAAACATTACACAAGTTCCCTCTAATAAAGACTAATCTTATTTCAAGAAAACAAAAGATCAGTTCCATCAAGTATACCTAGAATTTGCGCTCCGAGAGAAACCAGTGTTTCTTCCTCGGCGCCACCTTTTGCCGCAATAGCAGACACTAATCTACTTTGAAGGCAATAGATAAGCTAGTTGGTGCTAAATTTTGGATATTCCTGTTAATTCATGGTACGATGCAATATCCCTTAGACACTCTCATAGAGTGTATTCTGGTGAGATGCCAGATGATGAAGTGACTTCGAGAATTGAAAGCATTTGCAACAATTTCAGACCCTTTCCTGGTGCAAGAGCAGTCCTTGTGAGGGATTCTGGAAAGGATGTTTTCAAGGGAGCTGTGGGTGAGTTCTTCTACAAAGTCAAAGAAACTCCATACTATATCACATTCATTGGTGATATGGATGCACCGAATGTACAAGCAGCTATGGGATATCTTGGAGAAGGAATTATCCTAGAAGCGACAGCCCTTGGTCTGAATACATGCTGGGTCGGAGGGTTTTATCGACGTGACTCTGTGATAAAACAGATTGATCTGGAAGATAAGGAACGAGTATTAGGCATCACACCAATTGGATATTCAAAGGAAGAAAAAGACAGAGTGGGAGTTTCGTCGAAAGAGTACCGACGAAAGATGCTTGATAATCTCATTGTTAGTGGAGAAGTAAGTGATAACAATTGGAGTATGGCTGCATTAGAGGCAGCCAGGATTGCGCCCTCAGCTGGAAATAGGCAACCTTGGAGATTTCAAATCAACGATAGTGCAATTACTGTGTCATCCAATAGCAAGAGAGAAGGACTCGGTATATCTAGACGGCTTGATTGTGGTATTGCCATGCTGCATCTTGAGTTGGGAGCACTTGTATCCGGTGTCAAGGGAAATTGGGATTTCCTTGATTATCCAGAAATTGCAAGATACAGAATTAAATAGAATCTCATCCTTGGCGCCATTTCTTTTCATAAAACCCGCACTCCTTCACTAAAGATGATATTTCATTTGCTTGTTTTCAGAATGGAGAATATGAGATTGTGCAACGCTGTCTTCTATCCGACTTCACTTTTACGGTCACGGTCGAAAAGAAATAGAGCCAGTATCAATAGAATCACTCCGGTCATCCAGTGGTGATACTCTATTCCGAATGGTGCAATGTGAAATTGACTTAAATCCGGAAGAATATGTCCGAATGGAACTCCGAGCATCCAAAGCTCATCCAAAAAGAATACTGTACCTGTGATAAGGAATATAGCAGCAAGTACTCGTTTCTTGGTCAAATCGGACTCATACCACCTTTATAGTAACCAGAGGAAGAATTCAGAATATGTATGTTTTGCTATTTCTGAACACATCTCATCCTCAGTGCCATTCTTATTTTGCCTAGATTGGAACAAATCATACTTGATTATATCTGAAACAGTCAACTGTGTGGTCATTTACCATTCCAGTCGCCTGCATATGTGCGTAGATAATGGTAGATCCGACGAATTTGAAGCCTCTTCGTTTCAAATCTTTGCTAATCTTGTCAGATAATTCTGTGTTTGCAGGAATTCCCTCTAGTTTCTTCCATTTGTTCACAATAGGCGTTCCACCAACAAATCCCCAAATGTACTTGTTAAATGATTCATATTCTTTCTGCACTTCAAGAAACGCTTTCGCATTTATGATCGCAGATTCAATTTTTCTCCGATTCCTGACGATTCCACTGTTTTGCATCAGCTCTTCAATTTTCTTTGCATCATACAATGCAATTTTCTTTGCATCAAAATTATCGAAAGCTTGTTTGTAATTCTCTCGTTTCCTCAGAATCGTGATCCAACTCAATCCAGCCTGAAATCCTTCAAGCAAAAGGAACTCAAATAACAATCTGTCATCATGAACAGGAACTCCCCATTCCTCGTCATGATACTTTACATAAAGTGGATTGTCCAGAGGTACCCAGTCACAACGCTTTTTCTCTGCCATTTTCTCTACCTCTTGAAGATTGATTTTGGAAGGACCGCTCTTACTCCTGGAGTGATATCAACAAGCTGGCTGATTCTCATATCGACAGCACAGCTACAAAGAGCGTATGCTTCTTCGCGTGTCATTCCCTTTTCAGCAACCAGCCACTCAATCATATCCCTCAGGGCAATTTTCGCAGCATCTTCAGTTGTTTCACCCCAAGCAGTAGTCATGAAATGTTCATCCGTTTCATATTGGGGTCGTTCTATTTTCTTAGTCTTATTGACTACTAGTTTTATTGTGACATTGGCATCAATTTCTACTGCTGTCCCACAGACTTCGCCGTCACCTTGAACTGCATGCACGTCACCAACACCAAATAGAGCTCCTTTGACAAAAACTGGTAGATAGACAATGGTTCCAGCCTTACAGGCACGTGAATCCATGTTGCCACCATATTCTCTTGGAATAAGCGTCCCATGAGAACCCTCGGCAGGTGCTACAATCAGAGTGCCTGGAAAAGGATCTATGGGAATTTTCACTATTTCACTAAATATGGCCTTTCCATCTTCTATAGGGATTATTCTAGTCCAAGGTTCAGGAAATTCAGAAACAAGATAACCAAAACTCGGGATTATACAACAAGATCCTTGTTTTGCAACATCAACTTCTAAAATGTGAACTTCCAAAGTATCTCCGGGTTCTGCACCTTCGACATACACTGGACCTGTAGCAGGGTTTATTCTTTCCATATCGAAATTGATTGGCAAATCAGTAGATTTCTGAATTGTTTGATTGAAAGCATCTCGACATTCGAAAACAACTGTTTCTCCTGATTGTATTTTCAAAACCGGAGGATTGCTACTATCAGCTTTGAAAACTACATCCTTCATACTTACACGATGATACTTTCCATCGACCATTATTAATCACTTAGGACGACGAACATGCTGGAATTAAGTATTCCCAGACGCCCTCCACATGGGTTCTTTCTCAATGAATATTTGGAACACATGTTCCAAGTAGTGTTCATCGAGTTGGATTGTCCTAGCTGATAGTTATCGCCATAAACGGACACATATCGGTACATTCACCACATCCATTGCATTTCTCAAGGGCTGATGGATGTGCATGTCCATCACTATAGCTGAACGAGAGAACATCACATACCTTAACGCAGGTATGGTCTTGGCAAAGGCTACAGTCATCTTCATTGATTTCAATTGTTATTCCAAGTGATTCGTTGGTCCATTGCATGGTATCAACCTCATCTGTAGTTTTAGTTCCTCGGGTCTTTATCACCTAATATTCTGATATGGAATGTATACAATCCAATCAAGAAAGCAAATCTTTGGCAAGATATGGGCCACTATCCTTGAAACCGAGATTACGATAGTACTCTTTCACACCTATTCCGCTATTTACAATAATTCGTTTAGCGCCATATTCATCTCGCCCAATATCCTGAGCCGCTTCAATCATTTTTTCACCCAGTCCAAGGTGCTGCCATGCCTCAGAATCACGTTCCCCAAGATCTACAACTGGACCATATACTCTCAACTCTCGGATTAATACACAGGGTGTTTCGGTTATCTCAAGGCGATATGCTTCCGGACTTGGATAGCGGAGTCTAAGAAAACCAAAGATAATATCAAGTCTAGGTATCTCAAACGACAGGAATACTTCCTTCCCACCAGCTGCATCATAGTCACGACGCACTAGTTCAATTTCATCAGGATTGACGTCCAAACCAGAGCGCATTTGATAATGGCCAATTTCACGATATCTGATAGTTGGGTTTCGGAGGTTTCTGGATAGCATCTGGCGATGCACAAGCTCTCTCAAGTTCCCCTTGTTGAGCCCAGCCTCTATCTGATGTAGGGGAATATCCCTCTGCATTCTCTGAATCCGTACATATTCCGGCATCTGGCTAACTGCCGTGGAAACTAAGTCCACTATTTGATCACTTTCGAAGGGGATGTATTCTCCTTTTTTCCACCAGTCATAGATTTTGGTGTTTTTCACAATGATTGTTGGATATATCTTCAGCATGTCTGGTTGGAATCTTGAATCTGAGAAGAGTTTCTTGAAGTCTTGGATGTCAGTTTCGGGTGTACTTCCAGGCAGACCGGGCATCATATGGTAACATATTTTCAGACCGGAATCACGCAGCAACTGAGTCGCTTTAGCAGTTGTTTCCACTCCATGGCCCCTTTCAACTCGTTCAAGAATCTCATCTGAGAGAGTCTGTACACCCAGTTCAACTCTTGTTGCGCCCATTCTCAGCATATCATCAATTGTTTCTTTATTCACCCAATCAGGACGCGTTTCAAAGGTGAGTCCAACATTTCGTACTTCCGCGGTTTCGTTATTCAGCATAGATTGTTTGATTGTTGAACTGGCAAATCCATTCATTGCATCGAAGCAGTTCTTTACAAAATTCTCTCTGTAATTTGATTCCTTTGAACACCAGTCACCACCCATAATGATTAGCTCGACTTTGTTGATACTGTGACCTATGGTTTTGAGCTGATTCAACCTAGTTTCTACCTGTTTGTATGGGTTGAACTCATTCTGAATACCTCTCATTGTTGCAGGCTCATGTCCAGTATAGCTCTGAGGCACCCCCAAATCTGGGCCACCGGGACAATACGCGCATTTACCATGAGGGCAGGCATGAGGCTCAGTCATTACAGCGACTACAGCAACACCGGATACTGTTCTTACAGGTCTTTTTTGTAAAATTGGAATGAGAATATCGGCTTCTTCTGGGATGGATGCCTGAAGAACATCAGCGTTTGAAGGAATTGTTGGCCGTTGATATTTTCCACAGATTTTGTTCTTGATTCGATTTACCACTCTCTTATCGACAGGAACATCGCTCTGTAATATCGCATCTATGATTTCTCTATAAAGAGCATAATCCACGACTTTGTCCGGCATTGCATAGAAATAGAATAAGGTCGTTGATTAATACCATGTGGTATGTATGATTTCACTTGGAAAGAATAGAGGCGTCTACAAGTTCGGATTCTGCCTCAAGTAATCTGCTTGCTGAATTCTGAGTTGCTCCTTTAGTTACGGTTTCTACTCCCATTCGCTTGCATACATCTTGCAAAGTAGCAACTGCAGTCGACGTCCATCCAGTTATGTCAACTTCATCACATATTACAAGTTCTCGAACCATGATGCTAAAGGGATGTACATTTTTTGTAGTGAGGGCTTTTGCGATTAGATGTAGGATATACCGTCGCTTTTCGTCAAATGAAGCGGCATAAATCATCACAAGTCGGTCAATTGCCTCTTGGGTGCCCAATTCTGCTATTGTCTTTACACCCAGAAACCATTCTTCTGAGTTATTCGATTCAAGGAGTTTTTCGCAATAATCAAGAACACTGGAATCGTGTCTACGGGCGAGCTCCATTAGACCGGGAGCTCTGAGAATGAGATGCACATCTTGATCATTCACGAGTTCCCACAGCTGCGCCCTGTCCGTATCAGCATGTAACGGAGTATGCTCTGGCCGGGAGGGAGGGTGACAGACCAGACGCAGCCGGGGAGGGGGGGTCATGGAGTCATGTTTCGTCAGTGACTAATAAGGTCACCATAGTTTTCAAGCAGTTCTTTCATAATTATTGGTTCAAGTTATCTATCGCGAGAGGTATTCTTTCAGAACCAATCCTGTCAGGAGAGTTAGTGTAATTGGGAATGTGATAATTAGTTGTACAGGAGAAACAAAGAAGAATTGAATACAATAGAGAATTTGTGTCATCGCACCGATAATTAATGGTGGTTTCATACTACATCGTCCCCGGAAGGCAAGTAGTGTCAGGAAGAGAAATGGTAATTGAATAATAGGATACAAATAGCCGATGATACTAATAGACATAACACCGATACCGTTTGGTGGTTTCTGTAGAATCCATAGAGGAGCAATGATTTGGTATATTGGATTTCCAGTTAGCCAAAGCATCCCAAATGCGAAAGGTGCATACAGCGTGGTAAGAAGCAGAATGATTGCAGCCAATTCAAACTTCTGGTTCTCATTCATTATCGAATTCCCCCTCTATTGTAACAGAGTTCACCCTATAATAAGGTCACCATAGAAATAATGAATTTTGGGAAGGAAAAATGAGAGTGGTTTCAGTACGTGCTGAATTATCCACCTCGATTTTTTCTTGTCTCTAGAGTAAGCTTTAAAACACAACAATCTCTGGCAAGTCTTGATGGCGGCCATAGGTTCGAGGGGTCATCTGATCTCGGCTGAACTCAGCAATTAAGCCTCGAATCGTTTGATCAAATGTGCGGTGCGCGAGCCCGTGACAAGGGTCAAAGCTGCCACTTTCTTCTTCTTTCATTATCGATTGCCAAACCTTTGATTTGAAGAGTGTAAACTCCTACCTTTTCATAGGCTGATAGCGATTGTGGAATCAATTATCGAGTAGTAAGCCATTTGTCATGTTCTTCTATTTTCGAGGGAGATATAGCTGCTAACAGAATAACACCAGTTATGAAGAGTATAGGAATTGGAACAGTGATTATAAGATATGTTACTGGATAGAAGTAAGTTATTGTAAAAATGTAAAACAAAATTGAAACAACGAGTATATGCAGCTCGGCTAATAGTGCGACAAATAATGCCTTTCTAATTGTTGTTTTTGCTTGATAGTATCTATACACCTGCAAAATGAAAGCGACTCGCATAATGACAT
Source organism: uncultured archaeon (assembly GCA_964391265.1). Taxonomy (GTDB): domain Archaea; phylum Asgardarchaeota; class Thorarchaeia; order Thorarchaeales; family Thorarchaeaceae; genus MP5-2226. The sequence goes on along the minus strand of CAYMLT010000002.1, from coordinate 6,706 downwards.
ACACGAAGTTGAATGTGGCAATAGTACTGCCACCGTTGACATTCATGGTCCAAAAGACTGCCTGAATGACCATAGTCGTTGTGCCTTCGAAGTAGTCAAAATCTATACCAACTAGCATCGGAAAAAAGAGAGCGACAATTGCTACTACCAATGGCACCACATTAGATTTCGTTCCATTCAATTTCCCACCTCATTTCATCTCGTAGTTATACCCTCACGAGAAATATACTGTGTCAATTTCATTGCCGAAGCATTCCGCGACCATCACTTTCGATCCAGACCACTCCGAGACTGTAAAATAGCTTCTCATAGTAAATGAAATGTATGAGTTCACAATCAGCTCCTTTGAGAATTGCAGGTATAGATGAAGCAGGACGAGGACCAATGTTCGGGCCAATGGTTGTGTGTGGTGTCTTAGTGGATTCAAATTCGTTGGAATACCTCAGGAAAGCTGGTGTGAAGGATTCTAAAGCCCTATCTGCCAAACGTCGTGAAGAATATGCGAAGATAATACGAAAAGTAGCATCAAAGATAGTTAGTGAAAAGATTTCTGCGATACAGATTGATACATCCAGACGCAGAGGAACCAATCTGAATGAAACGGAAGTTAATGTCTTTGCGGCTATCGCAAAAAAGCTAAATCCTACCGAACTCTATATGGATGCTGTAGATGTCAATGCCAAGCGTTTCGGTGATAAGATACGACAAGTATCAAATCTTTCATTGAAAGAATGCAAAATTGTTTCTGAACACAAAGCAGATTCGAAATATGTGGTCGTTTCTGCGGCATCAATAATAGCAAAAACTGAACGCGATGCTGTAATTACAAAATTGCATGAACACTATGGTGATTTTGGTTCTGGTTATCCAACAGATCCGAAATCTATTGCCTTTCTGAAGAAATTAATACGTAATAATGAAGAACTTCCTTTTTTTGTTAGAAGATCATGGAAATCGGTATCACGAGCTACTCAAAATGGAAAACCGGTCCAAGGCAAATTGGACTACTAGTTGCTGGATCTCTCTGAGATTATCTTCTTCAATTCATGTGGCTTTTCAATATCGTCCAATTCAAGCTGTCTAATGACTGGCAGATTGGCAATGTTCCCTTCTGCATGACCCTCTTCCACTATTATGAGTGCTTCAGATTCGGCAACATGTGAAACACTCTTCAAAATCTCCATCCTTTTCTGAAGAGCGACGCTCCTCAGCGAGCCAATCCCAGTCATAAGTGGGGGACCTTCTTCTTTAGCAGCGACATGAAATGGTGCTCTGTCACTCCAAAGAACCCGCATTCCCAATCGTTCAAAGAATTCGTTAACGCGTTTCTCAATATCTAGAGTCTTTTCAGGATTACGAGCCGTTGGTATTGGTTGTTCTTTCGGTCGGTCGCTAATGATATCTATTGGAATAACAAGGTCGGTTTCAAGGACCTTTTCGAGATGCATTGCGACATCCTTACTCACATCCATCTCATCCTTCTCGTATGCAAGAATCGCTCTGGCTGATACCTCGACGCAGCTTGCAAGATCTTCCTTTGTGATATTGTGTGAAATACGTGCTTCGCGTAGCTTTTCACCATCAATAGCTACAAATCGTCCACCCCGTTGTATGAATTCGCGAGGCATCTTTTGTTCGTCAATTATACTTGACAGGCTAGTTGGAGCAATTGTAGAGATCCCGTATCGTTTGTATATAACTCCGGAATCCAATTGGCCACGTCTTGTCTTCATTCCCACAATCAATGGTGTTGCATTGAAGAAATGTGCCACCAATTGCAGCGCTTTTGTATCTTCTTCTGTGATTGAGTCTATATTGGAGAGCATCTTGACAAGAATCAACTGCTCGCCCTTCCTTGCGACCAAGTCGAAACAACTTGGTCTAACATCACAACGAGACGATAAATCAAATCCAGCCTCTTCTAGGGTAGTGATTACCTCATCGATTAGCTGTTCTCGAGCTTTAGTCATTGTGATTGCCAACGCTCAGATTGTATTGAATGCTTTTCAGCGTTCCTGAATGTGAAATTAAGTATTAATGAGAGTCATCTACGTAACTTAGAGAAGTTGTAAAACCAAGACTTGTTGTCGATGGCAGTTTTCGTCTGACTATTTGAACTTGAGGCCGGGCAAGTCTGTCAACCGGACGCCAGCTAGGCAGGTTCTCCCATTGTAGATCGTCTTGTCCTAAAATCTTTGATATTAGAAAGAGCTCGGTCTTCGAACCAGCGATTGTATAGATTCCGGTTCCCAAGTCCATTCTCCGTAGAAGCACTATTGGAAGCATGAATTCGTTGTGGTAAATGGAGGGCACCTCTTCCACAAGCATATCAATTTCATCTTTCAAAAAGATGGAGCTTTCCCCACCACGAGTTATAAAGCTTGGAGATGTTTGTTGACCTAGTTCAGCAAGTGAAACCCTTTTCGCTGGCAGGTGGTCATTTGATGTGTCAATCTCATTTTCGATCAAGCGCTCTATGAACCGACTCAAATAAGCTCCTCCGCAACTCTAACTACTATGAACCGATGGTCCTTCTCTAGAGGGTCAAGATTTACATTGTCGATTATTTCGGTACCACCAGCTGCTAGTTCTGCGATTTCCTTCCTGTAGATGTCATCAATATTGGAAGTGGAATCGATACTTCGAGCCTTGACTGCAATCATACCCCATGCACCTATGGTACAGAATGTTGATAGATTATCCAAAAGAATTCGTGCTTGGTCCGATTGAGCTACGTCTTGATAGACAATATCTATTGGGCCTCCAACTAAAGCCGTATATCGAATAGGATGACGGGCATCATCAATGATTGGTACAATGTTCGTTCTGGTTTCCGCGAGTCGGATTAGCTTTCTTGATACTTGTACAGAGAACTCGACAGCAAAAACAACTCCGTCCGGCCCTACAATATCAGATATATGACTAACAGTAGTGCCTGAGGCCGCACCCAAATACAGTACACGAGAACCAGGTTGAATTGGCATCTCTCGGAGTCCATTGTGTATTGCCGCGGCTAATTTGGACCTTCTAGGAGCCCATAGACGGTACTCTTTACCACCTTCCTTCACAAGTTTTTCGCCATAGACACTCTGTCGAGGAACGAGTGTTTGAGTAGAGATGGATGTTCTATCTCTGTCAGTAGCATTGAAGATTCCTGGAAATTTGTGAGGTGCTATTGTGGTCATCGTCGTCGGTCTCCTTGTCTTCCACCTTGCCGACCTCCTTGCCTTCCTCTTGGAGGTCCTCTCCCTTGTTGCCTCTGTTTTCGTTGGAGTTTACTGGGAGGCTTTGGTTTTGGTGGGGGAGCTTCTGGATGTTGGCGTTGTATCTCTGCTAGGCGGTTCTCAAATTGCTCTCTCAGTCCGGTAACTACCTTCGAGTCAGAATATGCATCAATTCGGGCTGCAATTGAAAGCTTTCCTGCAAGTGCTCGTGCAATTTTGCCCCTTTGCCAGTATGGGGCAGAATGAATTTCAGGTACTTGAAAAATGACACCATGTTTTGGAGGGTCAGCACCAGTTTTCAGACTCCTGAAAAGAGCCTTTTCAGCACCCAAAATTTGTAATGTGCTTGATGGTTTTCGTGCGAGTTCCTTCAGTGAACCAGCTAGACTTAGCAACCGAGCGCCAACTAATGGACCAACCAACGAAGTGATATTGGGAGCTGCTTCTTCCATTAGATCAGTTACATAGGCTTCCAATACACGTCTTTGTTTATAGAGGTCTAAAATGACATCCGATAGTGTCCCGATAGCACTCATGTCTGCATCAGAGAGATCTGAACCAAGAAGATTAGCAACTGCATCTTCTACGAGGGCAATTGAGGGTTCTGAAAGCTTGGCTTCCAACAGTTTTTCTCGAGTCATGTTGGATTTTCTGCCACTGATATTGACAACACGAGTGTATTCTTCGTGATCTTCAAGAAGTTCGGTTAGTATTGGGAAGTGAAGCGAGTACCACTCTCTAAGGCGCATTGCAATGATATTGATAGATTTGTCAATTTCACCAACACTATCAATAGCATGTTTAATGGATGGGTCTTTTTCTTCACCTGCTTCGCTTACGGTGAATTTCGCCAATATCAATCCTACTTGATTTCGGAAATTCTGGGTGTCAGATGATGATTTGGAGACCTTTCTTTCTAACATCTGTGTATCATGTTGACTAAGGAACCATTTGATGGCTTTCGAGGATGGATCAACTTTCACTGATATATCACTAATCTGTGACAGTGCCTTTGCTAGCCGAGAATCTGCGACTACTAGTTCTGGATGGTCTTTGACTTGCTCTAACATTTTCTGCAGTGTGTCAGAGGGAGTTCCATCACTGATTTTCCTGACATTGTCAGCTGAAGCATCCACGTCGGGATATGTAATCTGTTCAGCTAAAACTTTGCTATCTTCATCAAGTAGGAAGACGCCAAATGCGGTGAATGTCAGATAGGTACCCATTGTACATCATCTCCAGACTCTGGACATAGTGTGATTCGGATAAGTGTGTCGTATTCTCTGTTTTTCTTTTTGCGGTCGATACCGGGATTCATGATGCCAATATCTTAGCTCTGTTTGGCTACGTAGGCAATCTTCAAACGAGCGTGAAGCGATTATTGCAACTTTTGTCTGAGTAAAGATGAAAGAACGGAATCCAGTAGTGCAGGAGAAAGAAGCCGGATCTGCAGGAGGGATTGTATCCCGATGATAGTAGATAATGCCTCAGACATCCTTCAGGTAATGCTGAGCAAGTGCGGTGACGTTCGTCTGAGGAAGGGTAGAACGCAAAAGTATCTCGGAGTTGAAGTTCACTCATCTCAGGAGATTGGTCACAAGTGTGTCTGTGTGTCGCTTAACCTTATTACAGACATTCATTTCGTGAGATAAATAGGTGTGCAGATGAAAGTTGAAGGCTATTGGCTGGCTTCTGGTATTCTTGGAGTAACTGGTTCGGTCATGCGTCGGGTGTGTGATGCTGGTGCTGATGCCATCGTTACAAAGTCCATAGGATTGGTTCCCAGAAAGGGGCATTCAGGACCTGTCCTCACAACTTCTCATGGTGGACTACTGAATGCAGTTGGTCTTACAAATCCCGGTATTGACATGTTTGAAAGTGAAATCACATCCCTAAAAGAAGCAGGAGTGCCAATAGTGTTGAGTGTCTTTGGTTCGTCCGTAGAGGAGGTGACCAAAGTTGCTGAAAAGGGAAATACTTACGGTCCGGATGCCATTGAACTGAATCTATCTTGCCCTCATGCAGAAATTGCGCAAATTGCACACAGTCCCGAGCTTACTTTTGAATACGTTAGTGCTGTAAAAGATGTTGTCACCTGCAAGGTCTTTGCCAAGTTAACTCCTAACGCCTCGGACTATGTATCGGTAGGTAAATCTGCCGAAGAGGCAGGAGCCGATGCCATTGTGGCTATCAACACTGTGAGAGCTATGAAAATCGATATCCATCAGCAACGTCCTGTTCTTGGAAACAAATTGGGTGGGTTATCAGGACCCCCGATATTTCCTATTGCGGTACGCTGTGTCTATGATCTCCATAATGCACTAGATGTACCAATAATTGGTGTTGGTGGTATAGCAACATGGGAAGATGCAGTGGAAATGCATCTTGCTGGGGCGAGTGCAATTCAGATTGGAACGGCTTTGTTGGACGGTATGCATGTTTTTGAAAAAGTAAAGGAAGGAGTACAAAACTATCTACAAGAAAAGGGATACTCCAAAGTGTCGGATATTGTAGGACTTGCTGGGAGGGAATGATTGTGGATGTAGAGAAGCTAATGGGGTCACCTAGTTCAGTCCGGATAACTGAGGCAACCAAAGAAAATAGCTCAACAACCTCTTTGCGATTCGCGTTACCAACCGCTATCAAACATATTGAGGCCGGACAATTCGTAATGGTGTGGGTTCCGGGAATTGATGAGATTCCTATGAGCGTTTCATATTGGAAGGCTGCGGAGGTTGAGATAACAGTCAAATCAATTGGCGAGGCGACTGAAAATCTATGCAAAATGAAGAAAGGGGATTGGATTGGAATACGTGGACCTTTTGGGAATAGCTTCTCATCCGATTCGAACAATGCACTTCTTGTTGGGGGAGGCATTGGAATTGCACCGCTTCGGCCACTTGTATACAGTCTGCTTGAGAAATCAACCAAGGTTACTTTACTAATTGCGGCTAAAACAAAGGAAGAACTAGTTATGTATGACTTCAAGGAATCTTCTGATCTTGGGTTTTCGATAAGACTGGCAACGGATGATGGATCAGCAGGATACAAGGGGTTCGCTACTGAGGCAGTTCATGATATCATCAAGGAGAATGCCTTTGATAGAATGTACGCATGTGGCCCTGAGCTCATGATGAAGGGCCTTCATACGATTGCAAAGGAGAACGAGATTGCTTTCGAAGCGTCACTTGAACGCTACATGAAATGTGGATGTGGGCTATGTGGGACATGCAGTATGGACCCGAATGGTGAACTGGTATGCATAGATGGACCAGTGTTTTCTGGTAGTCAACTTACCAAAATGGACGATTTCGGTAAATCTTATCGTGACTTGACTGGAAAAAGAATGCAATATTGACTGACTGGTGCTTACTTTCTCACGCCTACAATCTGACCTTTCACGAACCTTTTCACATAATTGTTCTTGTTGCGAATGCGTGGAATTGGTGTGTGTCGCTCACGGCCTCTCACCTTAGGAGTTG
>CAYMLT010000001.1:0-72019 GCA_964391265.1 uncultured archaeon | reverse complement strand
TTGCGAATGCGTGGAATTGGTGTGTGTCGCTCACGGCCTCTCACCTTAGGAGTTGACTCTCTGACTTTTCCGGCCTTTGTTAGTGATCCATGTGAGCCTGGCATATTGGTTTCCTCAATGGCGAGTTCTAATTGTTCGAATATAAACGTATTCAATGGACAGTATCTTTAGACTCGTTCTTTTACTCTTTGACGCTATCTGCTCGATACTTCTCAACAATACCAATAAGCTGTTTCTCACTTCGTTGGCGTGCCTTCTCTTTGGCATCTATCAGAAAGTCCTGCATTTGCTTCTCGAACTTCTTTCGGCTAATGAAGGCAAACTCGTCTATTCGTTGAAGTTCTACTGATTCTGCATCTATGACAGGAATGACTGCTTCAACCAGAGCCTCTCTTGATAGGTGTGATAGAGGGTTGTCAATAATGATTGCACGAATTTCACGTTCTATCAGAAGGTTTGCTGTCTGGGGGCCCGCACCTGATGCATCCTCAAAGAGTACAATGTCCCCTAGCCTTAGCCCTACTTTTCGAAGATATTCATCTATGCTCTCTCGTGTGAAGTGAGGTATCGTCTTAATTGCAAGCATGTCTCCTCGCATCTCAAGTCGTTTGACTCCAACTAAGCGGTCTAGTCGTTCCTCAAGCTGACGAACTTGGTTACGTAGTTTTTCATCCTCACGTTTCACAGTATTCAGTTCTGATGCCTTCTTCGTTACCTCTCTATCTCGTTTCACACGCCAATAGTTATTACGATTGATTATCTCAAGGCTTTGCGTGAGTTCGTCTTCTCTAAAACGAAGATATTCGATGAACCGAGTTGCATCTTCTAGTTTCTCATCCAGTATCTCATATTCATCTCGCAAATCGTTATACTTCTTCTCTAGGGCATCATATCGTTCTTGTGTCAGGGGTTCTTCAGCCACCGGCTCTTCCGGAATGGGCTTAATTTCCTCAGAAACATCGTGGGTTATTTTTGAGATTGCCTCCGCCATTGGCATACCTCTGATTACTAGGGCTTTGAGGTGATTTCGGTTGAGTTGGAGCTGTTCTTCACGTATCTTTCGATCGATTTGTTCCATTTTTGGTTTGATACTTCTGTATGCGTATACTGCGGCAGTCAATGCATCTCGTTCGTGTGCGTTTCGAATCTTAGTGTGCTTAGAATATTCACGTGCAAGTTCCTGTTTGTCAGAAACAGCAATGGGCCGCTCAGGAGTATATACTGACACATTGATTGAACTGGCAATTTTCTCAACAAGGTTAGGGGCTTGGGGAACGTCGGATGCTATAAGGACTGGCATTCCCCTTTCGTATACTGCCTTAATGATATCAGCCCTTGTCAATCCTTTTCGACTGATGAGAGTATGTATGCTTCCATTCAATGTGAGAAGGCAGATTGCAGCAGTAGTGCCTGGATCAATTCCAAGAATGAAATACTTTGGCGCGGTTTGCATAGGAACCGCCTTTGGTTCAAGTGGAACGAACTCGGTTCGTTTACGTACTGGAGATACTAACACATTGAAATCACCACCTCGTTTACGTTCTACTATGGTTGTGATAGTAGGTAGTGGTGAATAAGCTATAATCCGCGCACTTGCATAACCAAAATCTGAAGATCTGATATCAATGTCATAATCAATTTGTGCATTCTTAAGCGTACCCTCAATATGACGAGTCATCTGCTGAATTTCAGAATGTAGTTTACGACGGTACCTGTTGGCACTTTGTCCGCCCTTTCCCATCTTCCGTCCACGTGTTACCTTAATCTCAGTTTGTTCACTGAAGCATTCAACGCTATGTCCTACTCCTAACGCTGCAAGCTTTGCTGAAATTATCGCAGCTTGTATTGGTGTTGCTTTGCCACGAAGAGTAATCTTGTGACGCCTTGCAAGAGTCTTGAGGGAAATTTGATGTGGAGGAACTCCTGTGACTTGGACTATACGCGTGGAGGGTGGTATTCTTTCTGCAAGGCGATATAATGACACACTATCTGGTACTATCTCAAAGATATTGTCAGTGCATAGCCACTTTGGCTCGATTTCCCTTATAAGTCGAAGTAAAGCTCCTCTAGATATCTCCAAGAATTCATTTAATACAATACCATCTTTGACGATAGCACAGGCGAATTTTGGTGCAGTCTTGGATTTGGGACTCTGTGATGGGAGAATGTCAAACCCAATGATGAATTTACTATCACCACTCATAGTGCTGCACTCAATCAAGATTTCTCGATATGCGTATTAAGGATTAACATCAAGCCATTGGAAATCCAAATTTGATGATTACTAAACAACAACTATAATAAACCGAAGTTTGAACGAAATCTTCACTTGATGCGAGGTATGACTTTGTCAGAAACCTATGAACTAAGCAATGATGACGAGATCCTTCGAATTGGCCGTGCGCTCTCATCAGGAACACGCCTGAAGATTCTCAAACTTCTCCTTAACGGAGAGAAGGACGTAACACGAATAGCAACCCACCTCGGAGGCACTGAGGCAAACGCTAGCGCTCAGATTAAGATTCTATTTGAAGCAGGCCTGTTGGAATGCCGATATGAGCCTGGTCAACATGGATTGAAGAAGATTTCAAAGACTAAAGTCAAAAGAATTATCATTGATCTGTAGTGTGAGCTATTATTTAGCTCACCTTCGTTTTGACAATCGATTGGAATTCATTTTCCGAGATGGGCTTGCCATCTTTTGATTCGTCTGAGAATATTATCTCGTTCTTCGGGACGTATGCTACGCCTACCTCTCGCTCGAAGAAACTTGAGAACAATATCCATATCGCGCGAAACTTTCTCATTAGGGGAAGAGGTTGTTATCAGTTCGTCTTTTGCTGATTGGAGATACTCAGCAATCACTTCTGCAGGAGAATCATCAGTTTTCAATTCATGAGTTATTGGATCTAAGAAACGAGAAACTCTAGCATCTGATTGGGAAAGGGGTTCGTCCGCAGGTGGAGAAATTGTTTCATCGGTATCGTTCTTAGTAACTGGAGGAGGAGAGGTGTCCTTTTCCAAATTCGTTTTCCTAGGTACGGATGTTGTTGCTGAAACAGGTGTGATAGTTGATTCACTTACCTTTGAGAACAGTGGTAACACTGATCCACTCTCTGCTTGGATAACGCGTTGGTCGAGACGTGTTCGTAATTCTCTGAGCTGGTCAAACAGCTCTACTAATCGTGCTTGCATATTATCGATGATTTGGTGAATTTCATCTGCATCCTTACTTGGTTCTGACATTGACCTGCTTGTCCCCGATTATCATTTCCATGTTTTTGACTTATCAGAGTATGGATTATGAATATTTGGAGTCTTACTTCTTTTCCGCTTTTCTTATCGCTTCAGTGAGATTCAGAGCCGTTCCTTGTGGTTCATATCGTCTTGTTCTGATTCTCACAAAAGTTGGTACAGATACAGTTTCACCAACGAACAATGCCTCTCCAACCTCCAGTGTTGTGATTGCATTTAATGAGGCACGATCAATACCCTCGCTCGATCTTCCAATATGGTCCAAATCATAGGGATTTGTGCATCTTAGAATTGCCTGATTGCTGCATTGACTCAAGACTGTTGTCGATAGCTTCACAGGTCGTTGAGTTATCAAGCATAGCAGCGCAAAGAATTTTCTGCCTTCTCTTGCAATGGTTTCAATTCGTGCTTTTGGAAGTGCTAGCTCTTGCCGGCTTTCGGGACAGAATTGATGCGATTCCTCTAGAATCAATAGAAATGGTGGGATTCTTCCCTGACGGCGATAGTAGAGCAGTTCACCTGCCAAATGGGAAACAATAATCTGCTTCTTCTTAAGACTAACAAAGTCACTCAAATCAATCAAAGTGATTTTTCCAGGACGTATTATGTTTTTAATCTCTGGAGCAGCCTCCTTTCCAAAGAGACCTGTGTCTTCAAGGGTGATAAGCCATCCAACTAGAGCTTCTCGTGTGTTCTTACTAATTGTTTCATCGTCTTTTACCAAGTTAATGATGTCAGTAATTGTGTATCCATCTTTGAAGCGAGTACGGATATCAGATATTGAACGGCGCAAATCTCGTATCTGCACACCTGACATTCCTGCGACATAAGAGCTGAATGATTCCGCAGTAAGAGAATGAACAGGAATTTGAATATGAGAACCTCGAATGTGCTCTACCTCGAATGAGCCTTCTGGAAGTCCTAAATCCTTTGGGGTGATATCTTTGAGGTAGGAGTATTCTCCATGAACATCCACAACTACTACACTGAGACGACCTTGATCCTGATGCCGGGATAGCATCTCTTCTAGCATCACTGATACAAAGTAGCTTTTTCCAGCGCCTGACATTGCCAAGACTGCTAGATGTTTGGAAAGCAGTCGATCAATTGAAGCTCGGAATTCCAAGTTGTGATTTGCTACCGTTCCAAGCTGCAGACCTTCATCCATATCGAGTTTGAGGAATTTTGCCAACATTTCTTCATCTGCTCGGGTAACTACCGCTCCTGGAGATACTGTGGTATAAGGGCGAACAGTACATCCTTCTATCCAAAAGCCCACAACGCGGGTTTGTGCAATTGTATACTGCCAACGATTGGTCGGAAATATTGACCGTAAAGGTTCACCCCTTGACTGATATTCTCTCACGGCTTCAGCATGCTGAAAGTATCGGTTAGTACGAACTAGGTCCTGTACTCTGGCAACAACAAGACCAAATTCAGCTTCTATAGTTACAAACTCACCACGACGGACTGTGGTTTCATTGGTTCCCCCTTCCAAAACAAAGGAGAATTCTGAAACATTGGGACCTTCATTGGTGCAAACTACAGTACCAAGTCGGTGTCTTTGTTGATGCGATTCCATTATTTAGCCTCCAAAGGGGTTTCTTGATCGTCTCTTTTCAAGTGTTGAATAAGTGAGACCAGAGAGTGCCATTAGACGATCAATGATGAGCCGAGCCTCATTGTTACTGATTCGTGCACGGGCATCAGCCTCAACAATAGGACTTGGCAGTCCATACTCAGGATGCTGATATGACAGCGGAAGTATTGCAGACAGAGTACGATTGAGTTGTTGGATACCTTCTTCTCCATCTGATTTGACCATAATTTCAACACGCAGTGGTATATCATCTCTTGCAGTCTTCAGATAAGTCACCCATATCTTGGAAGCATAGGCACCCAAATCATTATGCAGCAAGTTGGAATTCTGAGGAAGCTCACCTGAATATCGGAATGCAAAAGTCCTTTCACCCTCCTCAAGAAACGTATCGAGCAGATCACCATCTCTGGATACTTTTAGAAGCCATCGATAGTCTACACCCTGCATTAGTTCGAAAATTGCGGGGTCCCTGAGGATATGAGGAAGGATATCTCCCAGCGTATTAACTATTCTTGTAGAGCGACTATCCTTCACTATACCAACCAACGTTGTTTGTTTCTTTGCTATCTTATTGTAGAGTTGCCTATATAGAGCCACTACTTCCTGAAATTTGTCGTGTGCTACAGTACCTGGGGGAGGGCGGTCCCGAGGGTGATAAAACAGACTGCCATCTACTAGAATAATATCTGTATGAAATTGATCAAGAACAGAAATTGTCACTTTTAGCTCTGCAGCCATACGCTCTAAGGATGCTAACTGATCAAGTTCGGGGCCAGACATAGAAAGCAGGACTAATCGTGCATTTGGCTCTGGAAATGCGTCTGGAAAGAATTCTACTAAAGGTCCTTCGGTCGACATAAACTCGAAAATTACAGCGACCGCGCGAGTGAGCAATAAATCCATAGACCTGAACCGTTTTCGTATCAGCCCACCGTCCACACCAGCAATTTTCAGACCGTCTAAGCGAACTGGTGTGATTTGGGTTATAAACTGAGATTCAACAGCGTCAGAGGTGAGAGCCGGAAATCGGCCTAAGTCTATTTTTTTCTTAATCTCATTCATTACATTTCCAAAACGTGCTCTTGTAACCTCAACTCTCTCAATTTCCTCTACCAGAAGGGAGAGCATTTTATCGAGGTTTTTGTCCACTATTTTTTCCTCTCACTCTTATATGCCAGTGCAGCCTTTATTAAACCAAGATAAAGTGGATGAGGTTTACCAGGTTGGGATTTGAACTCAGGATGGTATTGTACACCAATCCAAAATGGGTGCTCAGTGAGTTCAATTGCATTGATTATATCTCCAGTGATATCGTGGGCAGAAACTATCATTCCTTTCTCGCTCATCCTGCTGACGTATCGTTCTATCAAATGGTACCGGTGCCTAAATCTCTCTCTTGTGTCAGTCGTTTTGTAGAGATTGAAAAGATTGGTTCCCTCACGGATTTTAACTTCATGACCACCAAGCCGCATCGTTCCACCCTTATTCTCAGTTGATTTCTGTTCGTCCATGAGATCGACTACAGGATACAGACTATTGCCATCTACCTCAGTTGTATGAGATCCCGACCAACTCATTAGATGTCGAGCAAATGCCACTATTCCAAGCTGTGCACCATAACAGATACCCAAGAAAGGGATTTTTGAATCCAAACTCACTACTGCTGCATTAATCATACCTTCTACACCACGTTCACCAAACCCCGGAGTAAGAAGAATGCCATCCACATCAGAAAGGTCTTCAGTTAAGCAGTCGATATCGCATCTTTGCTCTGTTTCAATCCACTTGATTTCAACTTTGGCCCCACACATTGCAGCTGCATGGGTTAGTGCCTCGTTTATGCTCTTGTAAGAGTCACTTAATGTTGTATATTTTCCTGGCATTGCAATACAAACCGATTTTGTAGGGTTCTCAAAAGCACTAGCAATTTTACTCCAAGATGCAGTTTCAGGTTCACGCTCTTCTAATCCAAGATGACTAACAATTATGCGTCCTAGATCTTGCTCTTCGAATGAAAGTGGCAGTTGATAGATGCTAGGGATATCAGGATTGGAGATTACACGTTCTTCTGGAAGATTACAGAAGAGTGCAATCTTCTTTTCGGCTTGTTCTGTAAGTTCTCTTTCAGCTCGACACACCACAATATCTGGTTGAAGGCCTAATCCCTGAAGGGTTCTAACGCTATGCTGTGTCGGCTTCGTCTTGAATTCTCCAACTGATGCCATGTATGGAACCAAAGTGACATGTACAAACGCAACTCTGCTTCGTCCTTCCTCTCGAGCTAGTTGACGCACTGCTTCTAGGAAGGGCATCGCTTCAATGTCACCTACAGTACCTCCAATCTCAACTAGAACTACGTCCAACGAAGGATCGCGGGAAGCTACATCCCATATTCGCTGTTTAATATAGTCTGTAATGTGGGGTATGATTTGTACGGTGCGACCAAGATAGCTTCCTTTCCGCTCTCTAAGAATAACGGACAAGTAAATTTGCCCCGATGTTATGTTCTCTGAAGGGTGTGCCTCAATACCTGTAAATCTCTCATATGTTCCGAAGTCTAGGTCAATTTCACATATATTGAACTCAGAATCATCTACTGGCCTGAAAGTCCATGTTTGATCGGTGACGAAGACCTCTCCATGTTCGATTGGATTCATTGTCCCTGGGTCGATATTCAGGTATGGATCGATTTTCATAATCTTGATATTGTAACCTCTAAACTGCAGAAGCTTCGCAATTGAAGCAGTGGTCACCCCTTTACCAATACCTGAGAGTACTCCACCTGTAACAAATATGAATTTGACATTGTTTTTGTTCAATCCCAATAGCACTGCCTCAATGTTTTCTTATTGGTTCTGATTAAGTAACCAAGTCATTTGACCGACCATTTCAAATTCGTATAAAGTAATCGCTGAAACTACCAAATCATTGCATTGGTTGCATTGTTGCACTTGCTCGCATTGCATCGTGAAAGAGGATTTCGAATGCCTCGAGAACATTCAATCCATTCATTGCAACACTCTTCAGTACTGGAATCGAAGAAGGAATATGAAGATGTGTTCGTATTCGTTCTTCGTCAATTGCATCTGGAAGGTCTTGCTTATTGAGGCAGATGACTATTGGAAATGGTCTTTCATCCTCTGACACAAGAGCCATTAATTCATTCCAGCTTGCCAAATTCTCATTCAATAATGATTCTTTGGAATCCGCAACAAATACTATACCGTCGGCCCCTACAAGTACGACCTCTCTAGTTGAGCGATAGAAATCTTGGCCTGTCGCAGACCATATATGAGTGTTGATTGTCCAGCTGTCTCCAAGCGTAAAGGGAATAGTTCCAAAATCACAAAACATGGTCCGACCAACGGTATTTTCAATTGATGTTAGTCGATCTGCACAATCAAGACTCTTAAACAACCATCTGATTGATGTTGTCTTTCCACTCATTGCAGGTCCAAAGAATACTATTTTCAATCCAACAGTTCGGTTACCGTAGTCTACTATCAAAAGCCAGACCTCCTAACCCCACATACTATCGACCCAAGCTCCAAGCCCGGATAGCGTTCCAAGTTTAATACAATCGGAAAAGTCTTCGTGCCATTCAGCATGAATAAATCTAATGAGATCGGGAAGAGACCCTCCTTCCCACCCAATTGCTTCGTAAAGGTTGCGTTCAGTAAGAACGGTGTTTGTGCCTAGCTCTCTTGCAAGACGTACTCGTGAGAGAAGTGTGACTGCTCTTCTAGCTGCATGGACAAAGCTGTTAATTTCCTCAACAAACATATCATGAGTGATTTTCTCCGATTCGTCATCTAACTTCAGTACTGCATTCATAATGCCATCTGATACTTTGGCCTCACGTAGTGATTTACCCAGGAGTCTTCTAATACGCTCAAGAGATTGATTCTTTCTTGTCAGAATCTTGTCAACGATTCGTTTCTCTACTTCAAGATTATCTTGTTCGAGGTTTACAAGAGTGAATTCCATCACTGAAGGAGAAGACACCTTTAGAACACCACAGGACTTTGTCGTTTGTGAGATATGAGCGATTACCTCATCTAACGTTTCTTCATTGACATGCATTCCAAGTGATAGCTTCCCAAGAGGAATTCCGATAATCCATCCTGTAAATTGCCTAATCCTCTCCAATGCTAATCGTAAATTGGAGGCGAGGCAACATACGGTGGTTCGATTGACTTCGTAATTGTGTTTTTCTTCTTCCCAGACTGACAGAATCTCATCTTCGGAAGTGAAATCCCTCCAGAAGACCATCTTATGTCTGTGTGGGCCTAATTGTGCAGTGCTCTCTACAACATCATCTACTATCTCGATATCATTTCCTACTACCAGAATTGGAAGACGGTTTAATATCGAGTTTAGCAGAAGGGGGAAATCCTCACCCATTAGCTCGATTAGTCGCATTACTGAATAATTCATGTTCGTTTCCTCATTACGAGAAGGTCCCTCTTGGGGCGTTCAGAAAGCAGCAGTTCGCGTAAATCCTGAGGTAGTGCAGGGCGAGTAACTGAAGCGGAACTTAGAACTCTCTGCGTTTCTGCGATATAGTGTTTCAGAAGAAGACGCATCAATCCTAGCTTTTGGTTATCTTTTTTCACCCACAGACTGAATACGCCATTAGGGACAGCATAGATAAAATGACGGTTCTCTCCTGTTTCGCACAATACTGTCTGAAGTGAACTGTTACGTAGTGTGCGCACAACTCTCTCAGATGCATCGTGTAACGCAAATGACATAGCAGCAAGACGATCATTTGTGAAGCCTTCAAGGGATACCCTGACACCTCCACTCAGTGAAAGAAAAACAGATTCAATATTGGGAATACTGTCGTGAAGTTGGCGAAGTACGGATCTAAGAGCTAGAGCTTGGGAACGGTCGAGTGAAATTGTGGAACGGGAAGTTGAATAAGTTGGCGCGTTTCCATCAGCGACTGCAAAGCCGCTAAGTACTTGCTGTGTTTCCTCTACGCTATATGAACGAAGCGGAGGAAGTCGCCCATCTGCATGTTGTCGTAGTATAAATGAAACCCGTGTCATACTATCTCGCATTTCTATAAAGAGTGCTGCAAGATTGACTCTTGGTGCAGTAGTGATTGTGAGAAAATAATCGGGATTGTTTGGAAGTGATGCAAGAAATACCTTGGACGTTTCAGATTCCATTAAGAGGTACTTGAAATCACCGTGGATTAGTCTAGCAACTCCAAAAATCGCACAGGTCGATGATGCCACTGCAAAGACCTCTTCTTTGCTAAACCATACTCCTGCACTCGCAACTGGGAGTCCATCTTTCTGAATAAGAACTACATTCTCAACTCCAGTAATCATCTTGATGTTTTGCAGGGATTCATTGAGATCATCAGTCAAGGGCTCAGCTCCAGAACCTAAGGTCCACTGATGAATCTCGGTATTGACTATATAACCCCCACAAATTTGTAGGGTGCAAAATCACATGTGTATCATGGCGGCATCAGGAGACTCTTGGAAGATCTCTCGTGCAGCACGTCCAACTTTGGCTCGGTGCTTATCGAATGTGTATACTCGTATCACGTCAAGATAGACCTTCATCATTTCCGCAAATTTGGAGAACTCAGATAGCTTCCTTTGAACGCGCTTTCCCTCAACGAGTTCAAAGATTGCAATCTCCATCGGGTCGAGTTGGTGGGGATTGTAAGGCACCGATGGAAGAGTGGGTACATCTACAATGACTTCATCTGATGGAACCTTGGCTGATTCTGCAATTTCCTCTTCTAGACTCTCGCGCACTTTTCTTTTAGTTAGTACTTTGGACACGAACCGATCATCTGTATGTAGAACCTTTTCAAATGCTGATTTGTAGAGGATTCTGGAATCCAACATTTGCATCATTTTTGATGCCTCACGTGCATTATCAGACTCAGAGGGATTTATTCGTCGTATACGAGAAACAAGTGACATATCATCAAGAGACAGGAACTCCTCTGGTGTTTTGAATGCTGTGAGGTTCAGAACTTTATCAGCGGCACCGATGAGTCTGATTAGCATTACTTCCACGCTACGTACTGCTTTGTGGTAATACACATTCAAGAACATCTCATAGCGTGCCACCAGAAATGATTCTAGTGACCCCCGTGCAGCTAAATCAAAATGCAATTCATGATCTCGAGATATTTCCATACTATTGATTAGTCGGTGGATATCAACCAATCCATAGTTCACACCGCAGTAAAACGAGTCACGAATTAGATAGTCCATCTTATCCGCATCTACTTGCCCTGCGGCAATGGCACTGACAATGCTGTCCTTCTTTTTTGTTCTGCGCCCTCGGACTAAATCACCTATTCGGTTCTTTGAGATTCCGGCATTCTCAAGAATGTCACCAACTTCACTCTCACGAATAATCCACTCGGTCACATCTTCATGGTTTTTCCCCTGCCTCTCAATTAATGGTTCTTCAAATACATGACTAAATGGTCCATGTCCTAAATCATGTAGGAGCCCCGCAAGTCGTACTTCTTGTAGTGTATCTTCACCAAGGTCTAGTTGACCTAGAAGTCGCTTTCCGACAAGACCTGACAAGTACATTGCTCCTAAGCAATGTCCAAAACGTGTGTGTTCCGCAGCTGGATACACATAATGTGCGCCTGAGAGCTGCTTAATTCTACGAAGTCGTTGATATGGTTCAGAATTTACGATCTTCGTTTCTACGTCGGTCAGTCCTATGAATCCGTGGACTGGGTCATTGATTTCCATGTCGAAATTCATGAGATTCACTTCTGTATAATCATCTGTGCGGCTCAAACGTTCGTAGCTCGCGTACCAGCTCTTCGGGTGTCTGTATCTCTGATACGCAGAGGGGGACGTGGATACTGTCAGCAATTTTTACCGCAAGGGGATCAAGTTCCTTTACACCCTGCAAAATGACAACAGCGGGTTTCACAGCTACTGATGTGCCAATCTGACTTGCTTTAATCGCAACCATTGGAGACCTACCTGTTGTAACGTTAGTGAGGATTGCGGCTCTCTGTGTTGTTCCCCCATACAGAAGCAGGAGCTGTTGCGGAGTCAGAGTCACTATTGCTTTGATACTGTCAAGTGCGGTATATCCATAGATGTCCCGATCCAAGAGACTCTTGTGGGTTAGGACCTTGCAATCAAGCTTCTCAACTAGCAGGCGAGCTGGTATTGGAACTCCGAATTCCCGACTATCCAATATTGCATCGGATGCTATCTCAGGTGTTACCAGCTTTTCAAGGGCTATAGCAATTCGACCACCGCTAGCTGCATCCATGGCAATGAGACCCTCTACAAACCGTTTGATAGTTTCTACACGAGGTGACTTTCGTCTGCCGCTTTCATAATCACTTATCACCGAAGGGGAAACCTCAAGGTGCTTTGCCAGATTCTTCTGGGATATCTGGAATCGTTCTCGCCACCTTTTCATCACTGCACCGGGGTCATTCTCTGCCAAGCAGATTTCACCCGCCATCGCTTCTGCAAGCCTCTGAAGCGCCTCACTTTGGTCCATATACTGATATTCTCGCTGGATAAGATAAGCATTGTTCAAAGGCTGTACACGCAATTCGTCAAGAGTCGAATTCCCCTCCAAGACGTCCTGACCAAAGCACTCAAAGCACTTGATGGTGTGGCTATGGTTCATGTTCTTCTTGTTCGTTGTTGGAACTGCTGGTGCAGGTAAGTCCATCTTGTCAGCCTCTCTTGAGGACTGGCTTGTGTCATCCGGGGTTAGTGTTGCTATCGTAAACCTTGATCCGGGTGTAGAATCTCCTCCCTACACTTCTGATGTCGATATCCGTGACTATGTAGACTACGGGGATATCATGCAACAGTTTGGCCTCGGACCTAATGGTGCTCTTGTCGCTTCCTTGGATATGGCGGTCGGCAGTGCGAATGACTTACGTGAAGAGATTGCAGACCTGGGTCGAGACTATGTCATTGTTGATTGTCCAGGACAGATGGAACTCTTTGCCTATCGCAATTCAGGCCCACTCATGGTGTCCTCCTTGGCCGGTCAGGACCCTGCATTATCACTGTATCTTCTTGATTCCAATATCGCCCGACAACCGGATGGGTATCTCGCTTCCATGCTCCTCGGTTTTTCATTAAATATCCGTTTTGGCCTTCCTCAACTCAACCTACTTAGTAAGGCTGATATTCTCTCTGATGTGGAGATTGCTGACATCGTTGAGTGGTCTGCGGAACCATACCGTCTTGAGGAGGCTCTTAATGCCTCCTCAAGTGGATTGGTGCGTGAATTCTCTTCGTTTGTGCTAAGAATGTTGGACGACATGGGGGGCGGGCCAAGTGTGATACCTGTTTCCGGCAAGCAGGTAACTGGTTTCGAAACACTCTATGGTGAATTTCAGAGGATACTCCTTGGTGGCGATAATCTCTACGAGTGATGGGTCTGTGTTCAAATATTATGTGCATATTTCCGGAAGTGATATCGAACTAGCACGAGCCGAAATTGAATCATTAGTTGACCTTCATTCTATCGGTGTTGGTATCTGTTGGCATGGAAGATTAGGATTCATTAAATGCAAACCAGATCCTATTCCCTTTCTTCTTAGCAGAGCGGCCTTGGTAAGAGAAGCTGGATACGTATTGTATGAGGGTAGTGACCCTGAAGCCTTACTTAATGGAATAACAAATGAACCTTTGACAGATATTCTGAACGCGAAACGAAGCTTTTCTGTAAGGAATTACACAACAGATTATCTTTTCGAAGAAGAAGAGAAACAACAATTCATAATTGATGTGGGAAAAAGAATTCAGGATGTTACCCGAGCTTCTGTTTCGCTTAGTCATCCAGATGTGAATATTGTTGTTAATATAATACACGACAAGGCAGTCCTATGTGAAACATTCAGATCGTATCAACGACAGGCCCTTACGCAACGGAATCCAAATACAAGAGCGTTCTTCCATCCGAGCATGATGAATGCATTGCTTGCCCGAGTCATGTGTAACTTGGCCAGTGTGCAACCAAACCAATCTGTATTGGATCCTTTTTGTGGAGGTGGGGGCATTCTTTGCGAGGCTGCGCTAATTGGTGCACAAGTAACTGGGATTGATATGAATTGGAAGCTCCTCAAAGGAGCTCAGAAAAATCTCATTAATCTCAATATTTCTGATTTTTCACTAATCCAAGGAGATTCCAGAAAAATTCCGGTTGCTCGTATGGATTCTATTGTCACTGATCCTCCATATGGTAGAACAAGCTCAACTCGTGGAGAGAATGCTGTCCGTCTCGTTAACTCATTAATAGAACAATCAGTCGATTTTATTGAACCTAGGGGTAAAATCTGCATATGTGGCAGTCAAGAAATGAATATGAGGAATCTTTTCGATGACGCTGGATTGAATGTTAAATATGATATGCTGATTCCAGTACACAGTGGATTGACTCGTAACATTATCGCCGTGGAACTCTAACCTCTTACGATTTTTCCATCTTTTGTTGGGGGTGTAAACCATGTTAGAAAATTATCGTATTGATTATCATCCTCAAAGGAGATTATGATATCAATTGTACCAAGGGGAGGGCTTTCAGATTGGTCGACCAATCGAAGCTTTTGATAGCATGCAGCTTGTTTGTCTAACTTCATAATCGCAGTGGTCCCGGTCCAACTTTTCCTGAGCGTCTTTCTTGCTGCATCGATTATCCTGTTTTCATGTATCATTTCTCGGAGAGGGACTAAAACCGATTCATTCATTTCCTCACTTTGTATCCATATGCATTCTGTTCCTTTTATAGAGCCTAATTCCACATTTGGAACTATATGGTGAATTGCATTTGTGACCAAATCACTTGCTTCAGTTGGAAAGAAGGGGCAACGGATGATTATTCGCATGTCATATGAACCTCTTAACTGTGTTCTGTATGTCTTTTTGAAAAACCTCAAGAGACCCTTCGTTCACCAGCATAATATCACTTAATGCTATAACTCCGCCAAGGCCCACTGATATTTCGCGCAGATCGCGTTCTCGAAATGTTTCCCA
The DNA here is from genome assembly GCA_964391265.1 of uncultured archaeon. Classification (GTDB taxonomy): domain Archaea; phylum Asgardarchaeota; class Thorarchaeia; order Thorarchaeales; family Thorarchaeaceae; genus MP5-2226. The sequence goes on along the minus strand of CAYMLT010000001.1, from coordinate 57,148 downwards.
CTCTTGAGGAGCGTCGTCTCTGCCACGATTTTTCAGACGCTCAAACCTGACTGCTGGGGACGAGTGAACAGATATTATTTTCAGGTCCTCTGCGTAAGCATCAAAAACATCAATTTCGGCAATACTTCGGCATCCCTCAATAGCGACTGTACTAGTTTTTTCATCTTTGAGAGCTCTCACACATCGCTTAGCTACAGCTCCCATTCCATCCTGTGCTCGTAAATCAAGCATTACCTTCTTGGTATTGGCAGGATTTGGTTCCAAACCTCTTCGTTTCGCTTCATTTCGAATGATGTCGCCCATAATAATGACTGGAACTCCTGCAGATCGAAATTCTTCTGCTAATACGCTCTTTCCAGCCCCAGGCATTCCGGATATCAATACAAGTTGCATGTCTTTTTTCCCCATTGGTATAGAGGTATGATTTACACCATATAGTCCGGACTCTTTCTCTTTTCCAGTCCTTTGATTATGTTGGTGACTGTTTCAAAGGATATCTCTGTGGCATCCTCAGATATTGTTCGATGTAAAGCCTCCTTAAGCACCTTATCCCTGAGATCTCTACCAGAAAAACCATCTGTTAGATTAATCAATGAATGTAAATCAAAGTTTATCGGAATTGGAAGGCGTTCGGCGTACATTTTTAGAATTCTTAGACGTTCTTCGGCATTGGGTAACTGAAATGTAAATGCAGAATCAAATCTACTCCTTATTGCATTATCAATTAATGATACGGCATTGGTGGCACCAATGATAACAACGCCAGAATCCTCATCGGATTGATCAAGCTCCCCTAATAGGGCTGTAACAACTTCTGAAACATCACCACGGATGGATTGAAATGAACGCGCCAAACCAATCGCATCCAGTTCGTCAATAAATACAATACAAGGCGCCTTTTTCCTCGCTTCTTCGAATAGTGAGCTTATTCGACGACCGCCATCACCAACATGTGTTCCAATAAGATCAGATGCCTTTGAAATCATGAAACTTGCGTCAGCCTCATGCGCTAAAGCTCGTGCAGTTAATGTTTTTCCTGTTCCTGGGGCGCCATGAAAAAGGACCGCTCGTGGAGCCCACTCTCCGAAACGTGATGGGTCAGCAAGATAACTGAGAATAATGCGACACTTTTGTTTTACAGTTTCATGCCCGATGACGTCACTCAGTCCAATGATACGACCGGGGATAGTTGGGTCCGTTTTATTTGGTTTCAGGATTATCTTGGTCTTTCCTGTGATTATAGATTCTGGTGGATTTGCTTGTAACACTTGGAATGCAAAATCAGGAATGATATACCTATCAAACAAATACATGTCCCTTCGTACAACCGTACCAGTCCATTGTTCTCTTGCATAGTCTGCAAAAAGCTCCGCGTTATCTACTTCTAATCCCGCGGGTTTTGGATCCCCTTTCATCCTGAACGGATAGCCAATATCAATAAGAACCAACTCTTTGGCCTTGGGAACTTCGAGATTGTGTTTCTTTACAGTTTTTGTTCCTGTATCTCGTGACGGAGCAACAACATCGATTCCAGAGTCTTTTCGCTTCTTCAACTGCCTTGTTACACCAACCGGACATCAGCTGGTTGTGCTTTAAGAATTACCGTAGGGGATTCTACCACTATCCTAATGAAGCAATAGTTGTTCAGTACTATCTAACTGGAGTAGATGTATTTGACTGATAATGTTCGTGTCTTTCTAAGTGTTGATATCGATGATGATGTTTTATTATCTAGAATTCAATCACTCCAGTCCCAGCTTGATTCTCAATCAGCAAAAATGAAGTTGGTAGAACGAGAGAATATTCATTTTACTTGGCGATTCTTTGGAGATACTCCAGTAGAGAGCGTGAACGCGATTCGTTCCGAGATGAGTCACATCGAAATAGCCCCATTTGATATTGTAATAGGTGGTATTGGTGCTTTTCCAAGTATTCGACGACCAAGAGTCATTTGGGTTGGTGTAGAACAGAACACTGAGTTGGTGAGGGATTTGAAAAATCAAACTGATTCTTTGTTGGCTAAACTCGGATATAAGATTGAGAAGAAGAAATTCATTCCGCATGCCACAATAGCTCGGGTGAGAGCAGTAAGCAATCGTGATGGCATTTTTGAGAATTTACAAAGCCTATCTGATGAAACTGTTGGAACAATGACTGTCAATGGTATAAGAATGACAAAAAGCACGCTAACACCATCAGGTCCTATCTATGAAACCCTATGGGAAGTACCTAATCAATAGATTGTGCGCTTTGTTGAAAATGTCGAAAATTGGTGCAATGGCTTGAGCAATACAGTAGATTTCTCACGAATTGCATGGAATCTGCATCAGGCTAATAAAACAAATTAACAATAGTTATGTGGTGGGCCGGGGGAGATCTTCACCCCGAAGGGAAATCCTGAGGGGATTTGAACTCCCGATCTCATGCATGTTGGGATACCGACGAAAAGTTCAGTACCACCCCAAGCATGAATCATACCAATCTAGACTACCGACCCATATTTCAAAGCCTATATAGCCTGACGCTAAGCTGATACGAATTGAAGATAAAGATTACCAAACATCAGTTTGTTTTTACTTTGAACGATGATGAACATTTAGAACACGTGTTCCAAATATATTGGTATTTATGTGGTGGCGGCATATGGTTTAGGTGGCTCAGGTGGTGCAATTATAATGACTACAGACATCGTATATCACGAACTATTCACTAAGCATGTACTGCAACCAGGTCATCCGGAAAGCCCGGAACGTTTGATGTCTGCTCTGAAATACATTAGGGAGGCAGGACTCTTCGATACAGATAGTGTGAACATTGTTACAGCTGAGAAAGCAAATTTGAATGCTATTCGTCCTTTGCATCATCAGTCATATCTAGACCAAATACGTGAGAAGTCAGAGAAAGGCGGCGGATTTTTTACACTGGATACGTCTGTAAATGAATTTACCTACGAAGCCGCACTTCTAGCAGCAGGGGGTGGAATTATGGCAGTAGATCGAGTAGTTGAAGGAGTATGCACAAACGCCTTTGTTCTATGTCGTCCTCCGGGGCATCATGCAGAAACCGCTCGCGCTTTTGGTTTTTGTTTCATCAATAACATTGCAGTAGCCGCACATCATCTCACTTCAGAATGTGGAATCAAGAGAATACTGATACTAGATTATGACGCTCATCATGGTAACGGTACTCAAGATGCATTCTATGATAGAGATGATGTTCTATACATTGGAATGCATCAAGATGGACGCACACTTTTCCCAGGTTCTGGATTTCCAGATGAGATTGGTAGTGGCAAGGGCAGAGGATACAACGTCAATCTGGCAATGTATCCAGGTGCTGGAGATGCATCGTATAACTTGGCCTTTGATGAAATAATAGAACCTATTGCAGATTCATTCATGCCAGAAATTGTTTTGGTTTCAGCTGGATTTGATGCGCATTTTGAAGATCCACTAACCAATTTGGGTTTGACTACAGCTGGTCTTGCTATGATTAACTCAAGAATAAAGAATATTGCTGATAAGCACTCAAGGGGGAGAATTGTTACATTCTTAGAGGGAGGATACAATCTCACAGCAATGGGACGGGGCTCACTTAACCTTGTTGAGGTAATGTGTGGAAGCAGTATTACACAGTTTAACGATAGCTACAGAGAAAGTAAAACTTGCACTGAATATAATGAAAAACTCATCGATGTTCTCAAAGGAAGTATTTTGGAAATGCATCTGTGATGAGAGCCTAAAAATCCTCCAGCAGTGTTTGAAGAGAATCAGTATCTTGACCGTGGGATGCATCGGGATCATCTTCCGGAGTAGTTGTTATATCTAAGCCTAGCTGTCTTTTAATCGAGGCTGCTATAGATGTGCCAATAGTTGGGATTCGTGCAAGATTAGGCAGTGATATATTATAGAGGTCTACTAAGCCTTTGATACCGTTATTATACATCATTCTTGCACGAACCCTACCAATTCCTCTTAGATTTGCGAGCTCCAGTAATTCGTTCTTAATACCGTATTTTACTCTAGATCTAAGTGTCTGTAAGATTGATATGTGCTCAGGTACCCCCACTACTCTTGCTATTTCTGCTGCGGAGTACAGAAGCCATTCTGCGGACCTTACGTACCTATGGATATCGCCCATACCAACATTATGGTGTTCGGTCAGCTTGGTTTCTGAAACTTCCGAAATCCAGTCCTGTAATATGTTTGCTGTTTTTACTTCTGCCAATAGCCGGGAATACCCTTCAGGGTCTTCCCAACTATCTGGTATCGGCATCAGAAATTCGTCATGATTAGTTTCGAGATATGCGGTAATTTCTTCCACTTCGGATTGTGTTACATAAGAAAGAGGTTGGTCAGGACAATGGGCAACTAATTGTAGAATTCCTATCTCAGTGAGTTCTTGGGCTTTTGTTAAGGCATCTCTCAGCATAATTGCTGTATATGGATGAATATACAACTTGGATGCCCGTTGCCCAAGAGGTGTTGCATACATTTGTTCCTGATTTATTTCTATAAGGTCGCCATGTTCAAGGAAGTCCAAAGCAGAGGTTACATGATGATCTATTTCCCATCTTTCGGATTGATATGAAAAGAATGTTCCATCAATCAATTTATCAATTTCAGCTCGATTTTTTGTCATCTCTGTTGCGATTGCGGATAGTATGTGTGTCTGAACAGCCTCCTGAGATGCCAGTTTAGATGAAATTGATTCAGTTTCTGAATACAAGTAGTGTTCAAGCAAGAATTCTTGTTCGCTTTCGCTTCTGGAAAATAATATGGCTTCACCATATTTATCATACTTGGGGCGACCAGCACGACCAGCCATCTGTTTATATTCAAGGACTGGTATGGGATAGCTTCCGCGATTCTGTTCAAAACGACGGTAGTCCCTAATTATTGCTCTGCGTGCAGGGAGATTCACACCTGCGGCTAGAGTTGGTGTTGCAACGATGACTTTTAGAAGGTCGTTCTTAAACCCATCCTCTACTATGCTGCGTTCTTGGTTTGTGAGGCCTGCATGATGAAATGCTACACCCATACCTACCAACCGAGAGAGTGTCTTTGTTGACTCTGGTATAGTAGGAGTGCTAGCAATGCGTTTTGCAACACTACTCAGCAAGCCCAGTTTTTCCTTGGATAGGTAAGGTCGAATAGAACTAGCAACCTTCTTGCATACCGATACCGTTGATTTCCGAGATGACACAAAAACTAGAACCTGTCCATTTTCTTCTAAAATGTCACAAATAAGATCTGCAATCTCATCCTTCCGTTTTCGGGGTATGCTCCTTGTGGATCTGTCAGCAAATTTGATTTCTCCATCAAGGTAGACTCCTTCTTTTAGCTCAACAGGTCGCCAAGTGCCTTTTACAAGCTCTGCATTGAGCCATCCTGCGATTTCATCAGCATTTGATATGGTTGCACTTAGTCCTACTACTTGAACATCCGGCAAAATTTGAAGCATTTTGGCAAGAACCATCTCCAAAGTTGGACCTCTGGAAGAATCGTTTATCAGATGAATTTCGTCAACGACAATTATGCCGATTTCATGAATCCAATCGGGATTGTGTCTAATAATTGAGTCAGCTCGTTCGGTTGTTAGAATAACTATATCTGCTTCAGCCAATTGGGTTCCCTTTGAATCGTAGTCGCCAATTGACATTGCTACTGTTATGCCTAGGGTTTCGTATTTTTTGAATTCCAAGTACTTTTCTTGTGCTAAAGATCTTAGAGGAACAAGGTATAGAGCCTTGCCCAATCCATCCAATATATTTCGTAACATGCATATCTCTGCAACCAATGTTTTTCCTGAACTTGTGGGAACAGCTAGTATGAGGTTTTTGCCTTCAAGTACTTTAGTCGCAAATGCCTTTTCTTGAGTTGGAAATAGAGTTGATACTCCTGATTGTTTCAGGAGGTCAATTATTTTTCTATTAATTGATAAATCATCCAGTTGCATTTCTCTTCCACTCCACAGATTTCATCTGGCTAGGAATACTTAGCTCTGGACTCGGCTCCACTTGCCCGGTGCAGGATTGTACAGAATGCCTTCATCATGCAATTTTGCAATGATTTTTTCAGCACTATCCCGGGATAAACCCATGCCCTCCACTTTACGAAGTAGCTCCTCTTCATTAACCACTGAGGTGCCAGCATCTTCCATATCTTTCATAACCTTGAGAATTTTATCCGAGTCACCGCGTTGGGAAGCACTCATCGGAGAAATATAGCGATCAATGTCGATTTTACCAGTTACGCTATCATAAGCCACCATCCTTAGAGAGGCTTCCACAAGCTCTATTGCAGCTTGAGCATCTTCTTCTATTACTTTTGGACGGAGGGCCATCTTAGCACGAGCTTCTGCAAGACGCACCAGTGCTTCTAATTGCCTAGCTGTGATGGGTACTGGACCTGCCCCTCCCTCTGCTTGTTTTCGCAACTCAACATAGAAATTTTCTATTATCTTACTAGCTTCAGTAGTCAATTGTGGTTGTTCAGCGTATCTGTTCGCATAACCAATGTACTTCTTAAGAAAATCTTTAGGAATAGGGGGTGTTTTTGCTTCTACTGGCGTTTTTTGCGTTTGATGCATACCTAGGATGAATTGTGCTATTTCACGATCGCGCTCCGGTTCAACTGTATCAACAAGAATCCAAGTCAAATCGAATCTGGATAAAATTGTAAATGGTAATTTGATATTCTCTTGAACAGATAGTGATGGTTCATACCTTCCTAACGTTGGATTTGCGGCAGCCAATATAGAAGTTCGGGCATTGAGTGTAGCGACTATGCCAGCTTTCGCAATGCTTACTGTATGCTGTTCCATAGCCTCATGTATAGCCGTTCTGTCATTTGGATCCATTTTGTCGAATTCATCTATACATGCAATTCCTTGATCAGCTAGAACAAGGGCTCCTGCTTCAAGAGTCATTGCTCCGGTATCTGTATCATGAACTACGGCAGCAGTTAGGCCAGCTGCGGTAGTTCCTTTTCCGGAAGTGTATAGACTCCTTGATGCAAGGCCTGAAATGAATTTTAGTATCTGGCTTTTACCTGTTCCAGGATCGCCAATCATCAATATATTTGAACGTCCACGCAGTCGGGTTCCATCAGGAAGTGTTTTTCCAACTCCTCCGAAGAGAAGCAATGCAATTGATTCTTTAATTCTTTCATGTCCCTGAATTGATGGTGCTATTGAGGCATAAATTCGTCTATGCACAAAAGGGTCATTGGCCAGCTTTTGGAGTTCTTCTTTATCGTCTTCGGATAGTTCCAACTCCTCATACTCTTTTTCAGCGATTTCAACACCATTTGCTTGAATATATACATTGAATGTTGCTAGCTTGCCGCCCCTTCTTGCAAAATCAGGTGTTGTTAGCAGGATTCCAGTTACCTTTACAAGATCCCCAGGTCGGGAAATGTCAACTATATCACCTTCCAGTATCACATCAACTGAACGAGGCATTGAACCAGGAGGGAGCTCATCAGGAGACTCTTGTATTCTTACTTTCTGCCAGTCACGGAACTTTGATTGTTCCGGAATCAAACTCACGGGTGTTTTCTTGCCACAAACAGGACACTGGTCCGGTTCCATATAGCGTCCATCTTCTTGGGTTTGTAGAATAAGTTCACCACATCTTCTACACTTGAAAGTTGCATTAACCAGCAGTGGCTTTACTTCACTTGCACGCATCATGATACCACTGATGTGGATCAATTTTCCAATATGACGTGATCTAATCGCTCGTAAAGGTACATGAGTCGTCTTACTTACGTAATTGATTATTCTTACCTTGATTAGGCTTTCATCAAGTCCATCAATATAATCTGGGTCTTCTGTTCGCAGAACGGACCTGAGAACGGAGTCAAGCATATCTAGGAATTGGGATGGGGACTCTTTTGCCAACGTGCTAAAAACAACATTATCAAAGGTGGTCATATCCTTAAAATCAATGTTTAGAGAGGTAGCTCCGTCTATAGAAAATCGTTGAATTTTTGACCAATAAACCAAGCTTCCTTGCTCATCCTTGTGCGTCCGCAAGAATTCTTCGAATCGTTCTTGCGCACCTCCCTCGTAGCCGGACATATGTGTTTGCCTCTCGTAATTGTGTTGTAAGTGTATGCAATCGGCCGAGCATCTGCCTGTGCTTCATGAATTAGACTACTCAGGTCATATTTAAGCACCTGTATGACCAGCGGCCTTAGTTGAAGAGCGATTTTCGCCAGTCCGAAACTAAATTGGCTAACTCTTCACAGAACCACCGTTCTTCTAATGCCATGTCCTTTCGCTTATCCGGCAATGCGCCAGATTTCGCAACACGAATGATTTTGGATAGACGTGACTCAAGAAGCATAGGTACTATTCGCTGCAATTTCTCAATCTCGTCGTATAGGCGTTCATCCAATGAGGACTTGTCACTTTGGAGATTCTGAATTCTCCTACTAATTGCTGAATAAACTAGAGGGTGAAGGGATTGAAGCTGTGAGCTACCTTCTTCATTTCTTGAGATGTTTTGGAGATTTTCTAATGATTCCAAGTCCTCATCTTGGGCCAGCTCGGCAACTCCATGAGCCACAAGTTTCTCGATTGCCCAGTTTGGCAAATCCACTTGGGATGTGGAAGTAAATGGTCCGATTTTTTCCCCACCAATAGTTATCTCTGGAGTGTCCTTTACAAACACACACCTTCTATTGTGATTCAAGAATTCCATTTGAGATCGTTCAACAATTTCACTTGTTGTATTGCTCAGTCGTATCATAGACCACACTTATTCTGTCTTGATGCTCATACTGATAAAGCCCTTACTATCGACTAAAGCATTGGAATCTCTTGAAAAACAAGCTTTTAAGATTCAAACGAGGTAAACCATTAAGGCGTTTGGCTGAGAGTGGAAATTTGCCTCAGCTATTCTGGATGGTACTTCCAAATGGAAATTGATCTCTGGACTGAGAAACATAGACCGCGAACCCTAACTGAAATCGTAGGTCAAAACATTATTGTCGAAAGACTTGCCAAATTTGTAGAGAAGAAAACCTTACCTCATTGTCTTTTTGCAGGCCCCCCGGGAACTGCAAAAACCACAGCAGGATTAGCCTTGGCAAGAGATTTGTTCGGCGAGTTTTTTGAAAGAAACTTTATGGAACTTAATGCAAGTGATGAGCGTGGCATAGATGTTGTTAGAAACCAAATCAAATCCTTTGCTAGATCGTTACCTGCTGGTGGCGCACCATTCAAAATTCTTGTTTTGGATGAAGCAGACCATCTTACAAATGACGCACAACATGCATTGAGAAGGACAATGGAATCATATGCCTCTTCATGCAGAATGATTTTGATTTGTAATTACTCAAGCAGAATTATTCCACCCATTCAATCAAGATGTGCAGTCTTCAAGTTTGCTCGCCTGAGTGAAGAAGATATTGCTGAAAGGCTTGAATATGTTGCAAATGAAGAAGGAGTCAAACTCAATCCAAAAGGAAGAGATTCCATTCTCTACTTGGCCAATGGTGATATGCGTGTAGCGATTAACCTTCTGCAGGCTGCATCATCTTCAGCAAAAGTAGTAACCGACACCACAGTCTTTGCGATATCTGGTAGGGCAGATCCAGAAAGAATCCGATTATTATTAGATACCGCCATTGCTGGTAACTTCGATCAAGCTCTTGGTATGCTAAGAGTCTTGATTTCTCAAGAGGGCGTTGCTCCTCTTGACTTGATAAGACAGATTCACAGGGAGATATACGGTTTGGAAATCAGCATGAACAATAAACAAACTATCCTTGAAAGAACAGCAGAAGTAGAATTCCGAGTAGCTGAAGGAGCTGATGGTGAGGTGCAACTAGCTGCTTTGTTTGCACACGTTGCACTAGGACAGGATATCTAATGACTAAACGAAATCTTCCTTGGCCAGAAAAATATCGTCCAAGTAGTATACGTGAATTGGTGGGGAATGAAGATATTGTCCAAGGTTTTGTAAATTGGATGAAATCTTGGAGCGTGGGAACGCCAAGAAAGAGGGCTGTTCTACTTGTTGGGCCTCCTGGAACTGGAAAGACTGCCGTGGTGGGGGCTATTGCAAACGATCTCGGTTTTGAGTTGGTTGAGTTTAATGCGAGTGATAAACGCAACAAAGGCAGCATCGAAATACAAGTGTCACGATCTGCAATGCAACATACTTTGGATGGAAGACCCCGTGTAATATTACTTGATGAGGTCGATGGATTATCGGGAACAAGTGACAGGGGTGGCATTAATGCAATTCTCAGGATTATCGATGTGTCTGCACACCCTATTGTTATGACTGCTAATGATTACGAGAGTCCCAAGCTTAAAGATATAATGAAACGTTGTCAAGTATTCCAGTTTGATGTCATAGATAATGATTCGGCAATCAAAGTTCTACGAAGAATTGTAGAAGATAACCCTAGACAAGTGTCAAATGAAGCATTGGAAAATATAGTTACGCGCTCTCGAGGGGATCTTAGGGCTGCAATATCGGATTTGGAAGCTATTATAGAGGGACAATTGAAGGAAGATGACGAGGGCTTGGGTAGAAGAGATGTAAGAAGGAATGTAACCCAGACCCTTCGTCGTTTGTTTATGCTAGCTGATCCTGATGCTGCAAGAATGATTGTTTCTGAATCGGATGTTGATCATGATACTTTGTTATCATGGCTAGAGGAAAACATTCACCTCCACTTGTCCAGCCCTTCAGAGTTAGAAGTGGGTTTGGATGCACTATCTAAAGCAGATTTGTACCTAGGAAGAATAATGCGTCAACAAAACTGGAAACTTCTTTCATATGTATATGATTTTCTTTCCTCAAATATGGTATCAAGTAGAAGCAAGACACCTTACCGAAAAGTGGAGTACACACAACCTGTTTGGTCCCTTCTTATATGGAAAGGGAGAAAACGGAAGGAGAAGAAGGGAGAGGTGATTTCTGTTGCAGCAGAGGTTATGGGAGTTTCTAGAGAAAGGGCATATGAAAAGTGTATTCGTACAATAGATGTGATTGTTGATATTGCCCCTAACCAGCGAAAAGATTTTGCGGTTTGGCTTGGAGTTAGTAAAGGGGCACTCGGTCAAAAAGATAGTCGGCGTTAATCCCTTCAAGCATTGCTGTAGATCTCCTGAAATAACCGAGATTGCTATTCACTACTTTTCGTATCAGCTTTAAAGCATTCATACTTGGTTTCATTCTTATCGGGACAATTGCTTCTACTAGAACAAGTCCCTCAGGAAGTGCGGGATCGATACCCCCTGGGATTCTTTCCTTGCTAGTAAGTAAATCAGATATTATACTTGGAGAATAGAGGTTTAAGCCAATCCACTTTAGTAACGTCACAGACTTTCGCACTAGCTTCCAAAGGAATCTGACTCCGAAGAAATCGAAAACCAGTGTGTCGTTAGTTGACCTAACGGATACATTCAGGATTGTGGTTCGAGTGTTGCGTCCTGTATCTGGTTTTGAAAGAAGTGCATAGTTGTGAGTTCCGATTAGCAAATTTGCTCCTTTTTTGATTCTTTCCAAATCCATAGAAAAATTTGCATTGTTCAAATAGTACCTGTAATGCCGAGAAAGAATATCATATCGTGGATTGAAGGCAACAGGAACTTCTGAATGTGCCCATAGGACAATGTCTTCTGGAAGATACGCATTGACCTTGTCAAGGTTAAGAGGTTCTCTAGAATCAAATCTAACAACTTGACCTATGCTATTTACTCCTTTATCGGTCCGACCAGACAGTATAACAGATTCAGTGTTATACTCTTGACCACTCCATGAGTTTAGTGCATCTATTAACTCTCCTTGAATAGTACGTACATTAGGCTGCCATTGTGACCCATGGTATGATGCTCCAAGATAGAATAAACGCGCTATGTAATTTATCAAGGATGATTCTCCTTCATGAATCCCAGAGGTCAAGAAAATTCTTTAATGAACGGGCTCGAATATCTTCCGTTCTGTAGCGATACATCTTAATGCGACCATGGATTTTCTCTTCTACAAGTCCCGATTTGACCAATGCTCGAAGGTGTGTTTTTGTTGTGCTGTGATTAAGACTGACTCGTCTGCATATTTCTGAAATAAGCAATTCTTTTTCTTCTGCAAGCTCTTTCAGTACTTTCATTCTACCTCTGGATGAAAATAATTCTTCAATAGGAATTCGTGGGTATGATTCTGGATTCATTGCCTTACAACCTTCCTTTATCTAGTATGCCAAGTAGGTACTGTTCGAGCAGGTCAGCAGGGATGTCAGAAAGACCCAGCAGGGTTGTCTGGCCTCTTTGCCCAACACCAGAACGTTTTGTATCGATTACCCCATGAGCATTCAAATCTTGGACCCATTCCCAAACCTGAGTATGAGCTCGCGATTCGAAATTGTACTCCTCACAAACTGAACGATACATTTCTTCTACCTCTCCAATTGTTACATACGCACTTTGGCCTTCCTTCAGTTTTCTAGCAGCTGCAAGAAGTAGAAGCTGGTTCTGTTTAGGTAAGCTTTCAAGGACTTCCTTTCTTATTTCGGGGTGTGTGTCGGCCTTGGCCTTTCTGACATAATCTGGAATTATTTCAGAAGATTCCAATCTGTCTGCCTGTTTACCTGCGCGCCAGAGTAATTCTATTGCGTACCTTGCATCACCTCGTTCGGATGCTATCTCACATACTAACTGCAATGCTTCAGGCATCACCGCACCCTCTACAAATGCCATCTTGTTTCTTTCAACAAGTATGTCATTCAATTCAGAATCAGTATATTTCTCGAATCGGATAATATTCCTTTGCAGGGTGCTCAGTGTACTAGGATCAAACATACTACTATCAAGAGGGATATGGCGACCAACGCCAATCATGGATAGTCTTTGTTGTGCGTTGAGCTGGTCATCCATGAGTCGAGTGAGATTGTACAGAATATCTCCCCCTTTCTGTTTTATGAAATAGTCAAGCTCATCCAAAATTAGAAGGAGATATCGATCCTCAGCCTCTAATATTTCAACAATTATTTGCAGAAGTTCTTCTGGAGAATGCCCTCTTCGTGGAAATTTTGGCTTGAATTGTCGTAGAATCTTGAGATAGACTAGATAAGCACTCTTGTTCACTCTGCAATTGATATGCAGCTTGTGGAAACGAATATCACGACGTTGAGCAGCTTGGACCATTTGTTCCGCAAAACGTTTTGCTACAGCGGTTTTTCCAGTACCTACAGGACCTTCGATTATGAACTTCTGACTTGTGCGACCAGGGGATGTGATAAGAGTCTTGAAATTTTGGGCTAATGTTCTCAGCTCACCTTCCCTATGGGGTAGATTCTCTGGAACATAATCAATCGACAAATAGTGTTCTGATTTGAATACGCTCTTGCGACTGAGTTCGTCTTCCACATAGTCTCTTGGCATCCCAAACCAAAGTAATCAAGTCAGAGGCAACTTAAAAGGATTGTGTGAATTGTACTATTAATCGCACACTGGTGGTAGAGGTGGCCGAAAGTAATAGTGGCAAGCTCCTAACTCAAGATCCAAGTCATTGTCATATCGACTCATCGGGGTCATGACATTCATCGCTCGCCATGACATGTCATAAGCCTGGGCTTATATGTCATCTGAAAACAAGAAGTCGGTGCGGCCACCGGGATTTGAACTCCCGCGGAACTCATTCTCTGGATTCCGTCACGGGTTGAAAGCTTGGATTTCAAGAATTGCAGATATTGGACATGAATTTAGGTTCGCCCAACCCTCTACTAGAAGTAATGGTGCGATCGCCGGGACTCGAACCCGGGTCATAGGCTTGGGAAGCCTACATCATAACCACTAGACAACGATCGCAATTCTGGAAACATTCAGGTTTGGGCTGTGATTTAAGATTATTGCTAATATGATTGGTCTTTTGGCAGGTTAGCGGGAAGCTTCCGTCCTGTCGTTCATTGTAAGTTGTACAAACTTGAATATCAAGCTGCACGTCCAGGAGCGACACTGGATAGGTTATCTTGTACATGAATAATGTTTCGAGCCGCATTCACATCGGCATGGAAATGCTCATCGCACCTTACACAGTAGAAGTACTCTCCACCTTTTCTCTCAGTGGTGGAGGTTTCATCTTCTACTCGCTTCCCTCTCTCCCCACACACATGACAGGTCTGAGAGATATACTGGGGATTCACTGTCCAGACTGAGTATTTGTTATGTCCAAGGGACTCTCGCATGTATCTGACCGTGTCGATGACTTTTCCCCAGAGGTTTGAACTCAGATTGTACGATAGGTCTTTCGACCCTGCATGAGCCTGAAAGCTCCTGAGGTCCTCGAAGAAGATTTTCTGTACTTGATGTTGTTCACAGAACCAGACAGTCTTTGCAGCGACAATACGAGCGATTTCATGGTCAAGAAGACGGACCTTACTCCACAGGGCACCGATGTGTCTATCTTTCTTGCAGACATGGTTCGCAAGGAACTGAATGGCTTGAGAGCAGCAACCAGACTTCTAAGGTCCCGTGAAAGCAACCGATGGAAGGGACTCTTGAATCAGCTCTCTGTCATCCTAGATCCTAAGAAAATCAGGAAGAAAAAGGGACGCGAACTCTTTCATGTCTTGAGGGATGTTTCTCAGCTTTTGGAGAACTATTCAAAGACAAAACTAATCTGGAAAGCACTCAGACCTCTCAGACTAAAGACGCCCCAAGGTCTGACCCCACAATCATCTGATGCAATGTATAAACTCTCTCTTAGGTACCCAGGAATCCTATTGCTAACAGGTAATCAGTTCTTCTTCTTACTACTTGCAGCACTCGAACAAAACAACATCTCACAACCCTCAACCGGTCTTCTTGAGAGACTCTGGAAGTTCATTCTACCTTGGCAATTGATGACGTTGGGTTTTTCACCACTCTATCATGCACAGCACAAGACTGGCAAATCCGTTTTGAATAGAGGAAGGCTTCTAGACACATTATCAAGAAAGGTCAGAAATCTTGGAGAAGTCATCCAGAAGAATGGTCCGTCTGATGTCCTCTTTGGTCGGATAATCCCAGTGAAAGAAAAGAAAGAGAGGCATCCATCAGCCATCTGGTTAGTATTCCAATCCAGAATTGGGAGTTCTGAGATGAACGTTAATTTGCTCCAACTCCCGTTCTCTTCAACATGGAACATCTTTCCCCTCTTACAGGACATCCTCAGGGACCGTCCCTATTGGGGTGAAACCGATATGACAAAACTCAGAGTCATGGCTGAAAAGGCAGACGTATCAAAAGGAGTTCCAATTATGGTCGCTACATATCAAGGTGTCAGAGGTCTCTGGATTAGCGACCTGGGGTATGGTGGGTGGATTCCAATTGGACGGTTCGATTACTGGATTCGTGCTAAGGAAGATGTAACTTTGCTTTAGAGTTACACACTACGTAACGACCCATCACTACAGGGCATCAATGCATCACAAGTCAGAGATGTTTCAAGAAGCTTAGGGCAGGATATCAAATATGGGCTTAGGATTATTGCCAGAGCCTATGGGAAGACCAAGACAGCACGATGTAGTGTATCCCTGGATAAGGAGTCAATGATGTATAACCTAGAGTTCTTAGAACCTGATGATAATGGATCTGTGATTGGGAAATTAGTCGTGAAGCGTACAAGTGATATCATCGAGATTTTACGACGCCCCAGTCTTGAATGCGAACCTGTGATAGTGGAAAAGGAAAGATTGGTCTTTGATAGATTCAGTGACAAATCTATCACTTATGATGATGATACGGCTCTTCTTAGGCCCTGGGTGGAGAGAAGAAATCCTTTCCCTACAACCAAGTTGAATCTTCCTCCTACGGCGAAGGGACTGGTGCAAGCTCGTAGATGGCCTGGTCTTGAGTTACGAATCACCCATGAAAAGGGAGTATGTACTAAGAGTACACTATCCAAGGACAAGACGTTCAAGGATGAGAGCAGAAGGGATGGATACCTCCAAGACTTAGAAGGACCTCCGGGGCAACCCGATAGCCTATATTTCGAAACGACCAAGGGTCATGGTGCGTGTTGGAGGGTAATCCCTGAGTACGATGACCTCTCTGAGGATGTCATACGACTTGACTCTGTAATGATGAAAGGGCACGCCCTTACCACCCTCCTCAAGACTGGTGCTTTGGTATACAAAAGAGGTTCAGATTGGATTATTCACGAGTTCAATACACCAGATATATCAACCCTGCCGAAAGAGTTCAGAGAGAGTTATTCCATTGTGGAAACATATCGCAAACTAGTACCTAAGATACTGGAGGAACAAGAACGAACTGGAATAAGACCTCCAGAGCGGAAGGAACTGTGGCAGGTCAGTGTTACGTGGGCCTTTGACCATGTAGTGTGGTCAGCTAGTTCTGATGCCTCAAACCAATTGTACCAAGGAAAAACCTTCACAGTTCCGTTGTATGCACAAGCAAGTCTGGAACACAACCAAAACCTAATCTTGGAGAGTATTGCCTATCACATACCAGAAGAAAAGATCAGAGATTGTGAGAAACTCTCGGAGGATATCCGAGAACTACTGGAGGCTAAGGGATTCAAGCCTGAACTGGTGAGTAAGGTGCAAATCCAAACCGGTCTGCAATACATAGAATTAGACGAAGAAACGAATAAACCCCTCTGGTCCAACGAGTTCGAATACTCTGCAAGGAAAAAGGCTGTTCAACAGGTCATTGCTAGAGGGGAGGTAAAGGAAGGGTTCAGGCAGTTGGAAGATCTTCAGAAAGAACTGGAGAAATTGTCTGAAGAAACAGATAGTTGGAGAATCTATCTCATTGAGTTACTTCTAATCAAGAATGACCTCATGGAGCATGAAGTTTTTGTTGAGTCCGTGAGTCCAACCATGAGATTACAGGTCCTTGACCAAATCTACGAACTTTCTCAAGAAATTGAAGGGTGGAAGGTGAGAGGAGGTAAAACTGAGTTCTTGATGAAGTTGCGGAAAACTCTTGATTTACGGAAACGGTTGAGATCTAGAAACTAACAGAACTCTTGTAAGGTTCTTCCATGAAGTCAATAGACCCGACCGGAGAAGAAGTAATTCCGTCCTAACCAAACTAGACAATGGCCGCTGAAAAGGTTCAGTTTTGTATTACGATAAAAGAATATCGTATTGTTTTGATAATATTCATGTTTCGAGGTCAAATCTCAAATTTTATCTGAGGGGCAATTTGGTAACGGATTGAGTTTCTTATGATGTCTTCTCAAGATTCTAAAGTTCATTTTTGGCAAGGCAACCAAGCTTGTGCCGAAGGAGCTCTTGCTGCGGGTTGTAGATTTTTTGCGGGATATCCAATAACACCTGCATCAGAAATCGCCGAAGTCATGTCACACCGTCTTCCCAGAATAAATGGAACTTACCTGCAAATGGAAGATGAAATTGCTGCTATTTCAGCGGTAATTGGTGCATCTTGGGGAGGCCTTCTTTCGATGACTGCCACATCAGGACCTGGTTTCAGTCTAATGCAAGAAAACATTGGATATGCGACAATGACTGAAACTCCTTGTGTCATAGTTGATGTTCAACGTTCTGGACCAAGCACTGGTCAAGCCACAAAAGTAGCACAGGGGGATGTCATGCAGGCGCGGTGGGGAACACATGGCGACCATGAAAGCATTGTTCTTGCACCTAACTCAGCACAAGAATCATACGAGTTAACTATCAAGGCATTCGCCCTTTCGGAAATGCTTAGACATCCTGTAATACTTCTATCTGATGAGATAGTAGCACATTCACGTGAAAAAGTTACTGTGAGCGATATCACGGACCCAATAGTCCAAAGAAAACTGATTTCATTAACAGACCCACATTATGGTGGTGAATCAGCTGATGGTCATGCTTTGATGCCAAGATTTGGAGATGGTCACAACTTATTGGTGACAGGTTCTACACATGATAATAGAGGCTTCAGAAAAACTTCAGATGCCATGACTCATGATAATCTAGTCCGTAGGTTGAAACAGAAGATTCAAACAAAGAGGAATCTCATTTCAGATGTTGTTGTTTCGGGTCCGGAAAAGGCGGAATGGGGGGTGGTTTCATTTGGCAGCACTTCAAGATCCGTTGATGAGGCAATGATTGAAAGTAAATCATCCTTTAAATCTATCAGACTGCGAACCCTTTGGCCATTTCCGGATACTGAGTTGAAAGCATTCTCGAAAACAGTTGAGAAGTTACTTGTTCCTGAATTAAACCTTGGACAACTGGTAGGGGAAATTTCACGGGTTGTGGAGTCTTCTGTAGTAGTTCCATTAAACAAGATTGGAGGCGGGTTGCTTATTACGCCTGAAGAGATTATTGCTGCAGTTTCTTGATGGAAAGGAGTGTATGGCATAGTTTCAGATTGCGGAATCATGGCTCCTCCATATTTTGTAACAATAGAAATTGTAATCGTTGTTCGAATCCATACCACAATTAGCAAGCACTTGTAGTCATGAATCGAATAATTCCCGAATGTTTCAACTATAATCTGTTGGGACCCGGGAGAAATCCATTGGGGAAGGGGGATTATCTGGCGTATGTTCGTATTCACATTCACCAGATTTGCAAATGGAGTTTCATTCCCCCCCTGGTAAATATTCACATTTATGACTTCCACTTCTTGCATAGCGTCATCTAAAGTGAATAAATCAAATTCCAGATTTTCGCCTTGAAATACAGTAATATTGTCGATTGTCGATATAATTGTTGTAAGAATAGATGAGTCAATTGATTGATTGCCCATTAGTGCAAAATTTGAATCCAGAATCAGGATTTCAATTGACCGAAATCCAATTGTCACGGTAGGACCAATGTTGATTGAAATATTTGTCAAGACTCCTAGTGGTATCATTATGTATTCCATAAATTCTCCCAGACTATCATTCAGGAGAAGGGGAATAGATTGCATTAATCCGTCTTCTGATTTCAAAAGAATTCCTACTTCCGTATTACTCCCTCGAACAAAATTCCAGGTTGTATTTGTGGATGATACCCATAGAGGGTAATGAATTACAGTTTGCAAGGGAGTCGAAATAGCTTGGACAAATTGAGAGTTTGTTTCAATAAGAATAGTGTAGTTGTAAGGTCCTAGTGGAGCATCAAACGGTATCAACCATCTTAGGCTAACTATTCCATGCGAGTCGGTAGATCCAGATTCTATCGAAGTGCCTTGGGAATCCAAGAGGTAAATCTCTAGACCAATAGAAGGAAAGCCTAATGGATCCAAAATTGTTAGGTTTGCAAGTGCGAATTCGTTTCGAATGGGTGATAATATAATTTCGCTAGTTATATGGGGCACATAGAGAACATCAATGTTTGTTGTTGTATGTACTTCGTTATAATAGAGCGATGCAGTCACATTTACAGTTATCTCTGCAGTACCCCATTTGGAACTTGGAATACTCACTGTGAATAATGCTATCCCTGAAGAGTTAGACAGTTCTATTACACTATAATTCCAGGACCCCAGAACCAGACTCATTTCAACAGGAAGTGATTCTATTTGTTCTACAGACTGCCAGTCTTTTAACGCGACTGCGATTTCTACATCAGACGTAGTAAGGACTTGTTGATTTGTTATTGTGATTAGAAGATTTCGAGGGAAAACATCTATTGAAACATAGTTGGTTGCATTTTGATATTGAGAATTGAAGGCGCTGATGTTTACGATATATGTACCGGGTGATGTTACGAATGATATGTTTGTATTGTATATTCCATTACCTTGAGAATTAAAGGTGCCATTAGCAAAATCGGTTTCCCATGAAATAATTGATCCCTCGATTGGATTTTCATTCTTATCTACATGCTCAATAACAATGTTAGCTGATTCAAAGCCCATCCCACTTGGTGTTTGACAATACATGTCTTCAGTGGCGGCAACAATATTAATACTTGAATTCTCAGGTTCCACAGTCATAATCAGTGAATCGGAAAAAGAATGGAATGAGGAGGTGTCATTTCCGCCAACTTGGATTGAATAGGTTCCTAGAGGAAAGGGAAGAGAATCCCATTCAAGAAGGATATGACCATACATATCGGTGTTTGTCACATTTTCAAATACAAGTGAAGAACTGAAATCATAGATTTCCACTGAAACAGCCTGATTCGCGTATGGGACACTTTCATTGTAGCGACTTGCCATACTTAGAGAAATGGAAGCATTGCTATTTGCTTCAATTGACAGCGAAGAAAGTGGGCGAACCTGAATAATGCCTCTTGTTATATTGACTTCGACATTTTCACTCACTCCTTGCGAATACTTGTCAAAGATTTCGACATTAAAGATTACATATGCAACTATGGGGTCAGGAAATGGAGATGTATCTTGAGGCATGACAGTGTAAGATGAAGTGAGATACCGGACATCTGGCGATGAATCAACATAGTAGCTGTCATCAAAAACAGGTCCCTGATCGGTAACTACTGCAAATGATGCATAACACCAGCCACCTTCATCGTAATTTGCAGTCATTTTTGTGACCATATTGATTGTTTCACCTACTTCATACGTCATTTGGTCAGTTTCAAAATACTCAAAGTCGAGATACAAAGCCGACACTGGAACAACAAAACAGAAAGTCACTAGTGCTGCAAATGATATTATGACAGCTAGATATGGTCGCAAATAATCACCGGAAAGTTGTCGTTATAATGCCTAAAAAACACCCCATGACTTTATCGACAGGTTTAATTCAGCACTGACAGCTGAAGGCATGCCCCAGCAAGGTATTGGAGACATGGATATAATGTCAGTGCGAATAAAGGATGCTATAATTAGTTCAATTGATGATGCGGAAACAAAGAAGCTAAAAGTACTAAAGATAACATCAAAATTAGAAAGCGCAACACTGACACTTGAGCTTCCTGATGCACTTTGTGATCCATTTAATGTCAAGGATTCTGTTGTTGTTACAATTAGCTCCGAGCCAATTCCAAGAGGAGAGAATGCCAAGCTCTATGCAGAAGGAACTGTATTCAAAATTAATGAGATGGAAAACTTTGAGGTGGTTGCAACCATTGGAGGACTTCGTCTTGAATTTGAGATTCCATCACCGAAGCCTACACAAAGAAAAGCGTTCGATTCTGAAAGGATTTTCATAGCTTTGAATTGAATTGATGATTACGCCAATTATCCACGAATACTTTCGGTTATCTCACTTTCTCACCATGCCCCTGATGTTCCACTAATGTTGTTTTGCATTCGATAAAATGGACAAACCAGTAGAAGGAACTAACAACAACCTTCTGAAATCTAGTTAGGAAACAAATGTAATGGCCAATATGGGTGTGGTCATTGGTCGATGTATCAATTGAAACAAATGTTCTTTCTGGGGTATGCCCAGAGTGCGCTGGCACTATCATAATCAACAGAGGTTTTGTTGTTTGCTCTGATTGTGGCGTAGTAATTTCTAAAGAGTATGTTAATCCTACATATCAAATGGGAGAACGGCAGAAGGCAGGAACTCCGGATGCTAGTGTATATGGCTCCTTGGGAAATAGGATGCACATTGTGGATGGACTTGGAAGCTATATTGGTTTTCATAAGGATGTATACTTTCGTGATGCGAATGGGCAGTCTCTTCCTGGTTCCATGCAGAAAAAATACAAGAGACTGAAAAACGTTTACAGTACGAGGGTTCGAATAGGAAAAAATGAGGCTAAATATCGAGCTCTCAGGACTTTAAATCATGTGTCTAAACTTCTTATGCTTAACGAGCAGGTTCGTGATCGAACAGCATATCTCTATAAGAAGATTATAGACGAGTCCCCCGAAAAGGTAACTAATAATATTCTACTTATAGCAGTCTGTTTATTGATGTCTGTTCGCGAATTCAAAGAGGGAGCTCCAATTACATTGGAAGAAATTGCAGATACATTTGAGAAATGTGGGCATCGAGTGAATGTGCGAGCAATTGTTAGAGAAGCTCTAAAAATACGATCCCTTACAGGACACTCTCCTAAGATTAGGAAACCAGAAGATTATGTTCCGCGAGTCTTATCAATGTTAATTAATGACACGAAAGTGAAAGGCAAAATTGAATCACGCGGTTGGACTTCACGTGATTACGAAAACCTTCTACGAGAGAAAGTACTTTTTGTCTTGAATCTTGTACCTTCTTCAAAGCGCGGAGGGCGCAATCCATTCATATTCACAGTATCTGCTACGTATGCAAGTGATCGTTTGTTGGCATCCGAACATGGAAAACGCTGCGTGTTAACTCAGAAGCTTGCCTCGCAAGCGACAGAAGTTGCTGAGTACAGTATCCGCGATCATTTTGGTATGATAAAGAGCATTGTTGAAGCAGAAGCGGCTTTAGCCGTTTAAGTGGACGTGTCCTGTTGTCGTGGGAATAGTAGGTGTGAGATTTAGATGTATATGGATAAAATACGGTCAATTACATGTCCAGATACACGCTGTGAAGGATGTGTGCATCGTGTCGCTTCACGTGGTTGTGAGCTGATTGCTGCTGAGTTTTCTAGATCGCAGAAACTTCTTCTCATTGAAGCTAATAGGAATCTTATCCATTTACCTCTTCAATGTCCAATGTTGCCCATTGAACCACCATGGTATGGGAACAGTTGGGAATCAGTCTATATGGATTCTATAGATATTCTGGTTGATAATGCACAATATCTTGTTGATGCCTACATAGTTGGCCCCTACGTTTCTCTTTTCTTTCATAATGAAACTACTGACCATACTTGGCATCATGCGGTTCCGCGTACCAGAACTTCTTTAGAACATTCATTGGTGTGTGATTTGAGCCAAATCACAAGTTACTCTATAGGACAGAAACCAACTAGGAGGAAGCTTCAGCAGAAGCTGCAAAATATGTCTGCAGATGTAATAACAAAGATTGAGTCTTCATTACCAGAGATTAATTCTACTACAAAAGGCAACATTTCGGAAATCATAGCACACAATTCTACCATTCTTAAATTCCTATTCCCACTTATTTTAGATGATGAAGTTGAGGAAATATACCTCGATCGTCCTGGTAGTCAAGTATATTTTGATCACCGTAGGTTAGGACGGGTCCTGATATCCTGGAAGCCCGAGGAGGAAGATTTAGTGAGATTAGTAACGTTCCTACGGGCTGAAAGCAACCTGCATTTAGATAGAAGAAATCCTTCATTGAAAACGGATATCACAATCTATAATGTACCCCTTCGAATTTCTGCAAGCCTTCCTCCTCTAGCGGCAGAAGGGATGCATCTTGAAATCAGGCGTGCGCGTTCCGAACCATACACAATATTGGATTTGATAAGAAACGATACATTAAGTGTTGAAGCAGCCGCTCTGCTGATACTCGCAATCAACTCCAGAATGAATATTACGATTACTGGAGGACCAGGAGTAGGTAAAACTACTCTAATGAATGCACTTGACAGAACAACTCCACAGATATGGCGCAAAGTCTACATAGAAGACGCCATTGAAAGTCGCTTGTATGAAAACCATCATCAAGTTAGAATTAGAGTTGATCCTGTAGATGAAACAGGTGGTACCTTTGATAAATCTACAGAAATTGTGAAAAGCTTGCATAGGTCTCCAGACTATTTGATATTAGGAGAAATTCAGACTGCGAAACACAGCCTTGCTTTGTTTCATTCAATTGCTGCCGGCTTGTGTTCAATCCAGACGTGTCATAGCTCTTCAGCATCCAGTCTTGTTACACGCTGGACAAAGAACCACAATATCAATGAATCAAGCATTGCGTTACTGGATATAATTGTGACACTTGAACGTCCTCGACCTGGAGAGTCATTTCGTTATGTGAAGCAGATAGCAGAAGTTAAGCGAAGCGAACAACGGGGAATTATTGATTTCAATGGCCTAAATATAATCTATGATAGACAAAATCCGGTTGGAAATGATTCTTGGTCAAAGGATGGTATATTCTATGACTCGGCAAATGCAAAAGGGATTGAGAATTATCGTGTTGCGTATGATGCTCTTGTAAGGGTTCTTCACAAAAAGATTATTGACGGAAGTAATGATGTGTCCAATATTGGAAGCACACTCTGGTCAAATTCATATCCATTATTTTCGAAAGCTTCTCAAAAATGATACTAGAATCTTTCCGATTTCGATTTTGATTTGTGGGGCTTAAATAGCAACTAGGGAATCTTAATGTAAGGTGTAGTACTATGACTGGTCCTTCTTCGCTTATAGATGATGAAAACGGCGGCCCTCTGGTAGAAGAAAGCCTTCTTCTTGGACTCGCTGTTATTACGATATCCATTGTTATTGCAGTAATCCTTCAAGCTACCGGATGGGCGCAAGAAGCAATATCGGGACTACTACAACTGCTTCAGGATAGTTGGAGCGGTCTAACGAACCTCTTTCCCTAGTTTTTCTAATCCATAGATACATCATTCGTATCTAGATCTTTTATCTTCATAGGAAATCCTTATTTATCCAGCCTGGAGGTCCTGATGTAGTGCGGCTGGATATTTCTTGCTCCGGTAGTGTAGTCCGGCCAAGCATGGGGGGTTCTCGATTCCCCGACCCGGGTCCGAATCCCGGCCGGAGCACCAATTATGCTTTTTAGTGAACAATAAGTCGGCGTCTAACAAACGGAATGGAAAAAATGGACACAGATCCCACGAATCCAAGAGTGATACCATATAGTCCAATTCCTTCAGATGCATTAGCGTCAGTAGAAGTAATGATGATGTAAATAACCCCGGAATGCGATAATATTCCGTTGGTTGGTGATATTTCATACATTAACAAATACACACCTGAATTAGATGGTATTGGGAGCTGGATGTCAAGATATCCTTCCAAACTAGAAGGTTTTGAACTTTCAACAGACAACCATTGGTAAATTACTACTACATCCTTTGGGTAAGTCCCATTCAAACTCTGGAGACGCAAAGTGACTTCAATTGTGTTCAATGGTCTGATTACTTCATACTTTTCAAGCGACACTACAATTGGTATCTTTTGACTGACTGTAAATGCAAGTGTTTGATTACAAGGCAGTTCATATTCAGATACATTACCTTTGTATATTACATATAAGAAATAGTCCCCTTCTGTATCAGGACAAATCACTTCATTGGTGGACATTCCATCGTTTTCAGTTATGGTTGATGATATCTGTGAAGTGCCTGATAAGGAATATTCTAGAATTCGGTTGCTAAGGTTGCCACGATAATCGTGTATATGGACAGATAGAATCCATGTTTGAGAAGGATAAGCATATCCAAGAATGTTGGTGTTTGCTATTTCCATCTGAGGTCTTGAAAAAACGTCAATAATTAGAGAAACAGTATTGTTGGTCAGTAATGCGCCATTCGTAACCTGCACCTGAAGGGTTCGAATTCCTATCTCACCTTCAACTGGAAATAAAACTTCAATCTTTGCTGCATTTGAAATTGTAGTCGTGATATTGTTACCTGATAGTTGGTCTGAAACTTGAATAATACCATACGGTAGCGACCGAGAATATAAATCGAATGCAGTGATTCTAAGCCTCAAGAAGCTTCCAATCTCAGCAAAGTTCAAAGGTGTCACATTTAGACAGATTGGACTTCCTATGTTTATTACCACATCTGTCGTCGATGAGTGATATCGATTGTTTCCTGTGTACTCGAATACGAGATTATGCTCGCCGATTTCAAAAGTTTGATTGATGTGAAGACGTACTTCAGCATTTCCCAGTTCATCTGTATATATTGTATACAAATAGGTATCATCTAGGAGAATATCTATCGGACTATATGCTAGCGTTTTGTCTTCAGCCTGTAACTGTATAGATGCATTCCATGTTTGGTTTAATATTACTGGATTGTTGGTAATGCCATCTAGTTCTATGGTAGGAAGGAGTTGATTAATGGCTATCTGAAAGCTTATTGTAGCTCCTCTATAAAATCTGCTTTGGTCGCCGTTGTAGACAACATCGATTGTATGCTGCCCCAAACTAAAATTGGTAAAATCAAGGATAATGTCAAATAGAACATGCCCTGTTGTATTTGTTAAGCTAGATGTAATGAATTTGGAATCACAAAGAATTGACAGTTCTGCGTTATTGATTGGAGTTCCTGAGTCATCAGACAATCGGGATGAGAAACTTAGATGATCATTTGGAGCGTATACCGTATCTAATGTAGTGATAGTTATGGTGGTCGAGGAAGTAACCACCAGTGTCAGCCATTGGCATGTAGGTGCTAGTGATACCGATTCATTTCCAGTAAATGTAATATTTACAAGTGTGGGTCCAAGAGGGTGGTCATAATCAAACGAATAGTCAATAGAAGCGATTCCCTCGCCGTTGGTGATTGCTTGTGACATCAATTCATTGTATGATTGGTCAAAGAAGCAAACAACTTGGTTGGGCAAAGGGATCCCAGAAGTGCCATTTGAAAAAAGTGTAGCTGTAAGGGTGAAAAGTTCTCCGCGTGATACGACTGTCGTTTCTTCAGCGAATACCGGATGTGTACTAATTCCAACTATGAAAATAAGTCCAATGAAGAGGATTGTTGCACATCTGATTGTTTTCATGAGTTTACCACCTAGCGACTATTGTTGGAATGAATGGTCTCATGGCTGAGCGAAACTGAAGCATGTTTTGTGTTTCCTATTTGAGTCAACCTGAATTCCTTTTAATCTCCTATAGATTCGGATAGAAGATTATTCCAAAACTGTGGGTAGTTCATATGGGATAGTGGGAAACAAATTCGTGCAGTGTGTTATGGTATACTATAGCATAGCATTCCAGTGCATCTATACGTGGTATCTTGATATGATTCGCATTAGACCTGAATCAGATAAATCAGGTTATTTCGCTTTAAGTAACCGTCATGTGAGTCTAATCAGACTTGGTTGGATTACATGTATGATAGTCAGTGGTGTCTACCTATTGGTCGTTTACCTGATGCCTCTATTTGGTGCTACATATTCTGTCTTTATTCCAAATAGATTATTTGTCGAATCTCTTCTGTGTTTGTTGCCACTTCTCATAGGTAGTGCGATTACAAAATACAGCGTATCTCAAGCAGGAATTGATATTGTACTGGATGATGAGTTTTTGTTTCTTAATATCTATGACCATACATTGGGTTTCGTTTGCCTCAATCTAACTACAGCCGCAGGATCTGTTATTGAGTATGAGGATAAACCAATGTATAACACTGCTATGTTGCTTGCGTTACGTGCAGGTATGGATAGGAGAACCAGTTTTGCCTATGAGGTTGGAATAATGTCTGGAAGACCATTTCTTCGCATTTTCATAACAACTTCGGCAAAACACACTGATGAAATCAAGGATGTCCTTAGAAGAGAGGCAACTAGAACTGAAGCAATTCTTCTTGCTTCACTTGAGAGAGTGGAAGTCAATCTAGCAAAAAAGGATGAATTATCAAAGGTAATCCAATCTTCCATAGGCGCATCACTAATTGAGAGTTTAGAAAAGGCACCAAGTGATTTTGGGAAAGAAGCGATACTAGTGATTAATGGCACTCCAAAAGTGTTTCCGACGGAGAAAACATCACAGATAGGTACTTTCATCTCAACAGCACTTAGGCAAGGTTACTCGTTGTCATTAACAACTGTATTTTCCAGAACAAAGCCAGGCAAGGAACGCAGGGCAATGGAACGAAAGTGGAGAAGTATTAAAGCTAAGGAGAAGACGAATGACGATTCTCTAGCCGATCAAGCAGAAAAGAAAGCATTACTTGGACGGTATGAGGAAATTAATGAGAATTCAGGTTGGTTTGATTCGTCACTCTATCTTGTTGTTAGAGGGACAAATTCCGCAGATTTGCAGTCGAGTCTTGAGGGAGTGAAAGGCCTTTTTCTCTCACTTTGGGGAGGAGATGATTCACTATCAATACAGGAAAAGCCGATAAGCCAAAGAATGTCTTATAGACTGCTTATGCGGCGGCATGTCAAGAAACAAAGAATGCATGCTAATACGCTAGCTGCATACGTAAATACGCCAGTTCAACAGCTGCCTGCTATTGCTTCTACCGAAGGGCCACTCTTCCAAATACCATCTAGTGATTATATTGAAAATGATATTCCAATAGGTTGGGCAATATATGGAGAAAAGCGACTTGGTTCTGTAGGTTTACAAATTGATTGGTTACGCGAACACATTGCCATTCTTGGAGCGACCGGAACAGGAAAAACTACACTTGTGAAAAAACTAATAGCTGAGCTCTCAACCAAAACAAATGTACCATGGTGGATTTTTGATGTCAAAGGCTCAGAATATTCCGATTTGGAAAAATTGAGTGATGTGGTTATCCTACGGCCAGGACTAGACCCAGCATTTGTGATTGACCTTTTTGATTTTGAAAACGATTCTCACCAAGCTCATTCTACATTCGTACTTCTGCGAGAGTTGCTTCGTGAAAATAGCTCTTCTGAGCTGTCACCAGCTATGGAAAAGTTACTCCGTGAATCGGTTACAGCAACCGCACTCCATGAAACAGATGGTTATTCATTGGATTTCTTGATAAAGAAGGTAAACTCCATTGCAAAGGATGATCGAGTTGGACAGATGACGAGAGATGCACTACTAAATAGATTGGAGATATTGACTAGAGAACCCTTAGGGACGATACTTAGGGGAGGACCGAATTCCTTCAGTATCTCTAGCTTGATGGATAGGCGTGTTGTATTTGATTTGCGTTATGTTTCTCGAACAGGTGGAATGGATTCTGCAAGATTACTTTACAATCTTGTAGCAAAGCGAATTTTTGATTCGGCAATGAAAAGAGGTATCATTCCAGGACTTCATCATGTAGTTGTTCTTGAAGAGGCAAGTAACCTTGTACCCGAGAGTTACACAAGAGATTCAGCTGCTGATGTGACGACTGGAGAATCAATGGTTATACTTCAGCGAGCTACTGGACAAGGGGTCATTGTAGTTTCCACACGCCCTAACATTTCTACTAATATCTTGGCAAACACCTCAACTAAGATTACATTCAGACTTCCTTATGATAGTCAAGTTGGAGGACGCTTTATGTCAATAGAACCAAGTCAAGAACAATATCTAAGAACGATGCAACGCGGTCGAGCTCTTATTTTGATACCACAATGTAATGCATTCGAAATTGAAACAGATCCATTCATAATCTCAAATTACATCGATTCCATTGAAGAAACAGCTCCTCACTCATCAGAGGAAAGCAAATCCATTGGGGCTATTGAACCGGTATCCGTTCTAACTAGTGAAAGTAAGCTGATTTCAGTTCAAGAGGAGAATGAGAAACCAGCTGTATTTGATAGAATTGGAGGAATTGCAAGTCACGTCATAGCACTTCTTGCATCACAAGAAATCACAACTCAAGAAGATATCCTAGGTTTTCTAAAATCCCTTGATTCAAAAATGTCAGATGCTGATGCCACAGAAATCCTTAGAGACCTTGTTTCACTATCAACAATCCAACGTGAAGCAATCCCTCTTGTTCCAGGGGGGTTTGTATATTCAGCTTCGGGAAAGGGACTTTCTGCGGTCAAGAGGGTTATTGTCAATTATTTTCTAAATAGATTAGGAGAAAGCTGCCAGGTCAATGATCAGGATCAAGATGGCCCGGATATCTTAGTTGATGATTCCGCAATAATAATAATTCCAGAGCATCTGAAGGCATCTTCTTTCGATTCCGTTGCAGAGGTAATTCGTCATCATATGAGAAATCTACGAAATGGTGTTAAGGAACTTATTGTAATTATTCGAGGTAGTGTTGCTGCAGCTAAACTTAGAGAAACTTTAGACAAGCATGAAGAATTCGAGGCTGTTTCGGTTGTGTCTGCGTTTCCAAGTTCTCTAGACAAACTGATTATGGACATGAGCGGGGGGCTATATGCTCCTGAGAAAGGTTTTCTTGATTTGTCTGATACTGATCCCGAATCTACGAGAGTTGATTTAATAGAGGCGGTACATGATGTGGGGCCAGCGACTAGTCGTGCAGTGCAAATGCGGCTTTGGTTTGGGTTAATCCAAGATTTTGTTGATATTTCGAAGGGACAGGTTGTCTGGGAAGCACTATTGGAATTTATTGACACAACTGCATTGCAGTCCAAAAAAGGAAGAGCAGCCCCCATGAACGCTGAAGAGGGCAGGAGAGCGCTCACTGAGTTATTGGCAGATGAAATGTTAGTGGCTGTAAGAATGGGGAAGGATAAGGGACTAGTTGACATTGAAGAGGGACTATGGATTGTCAATACCGCAGTACTAAGAGAACTGAAAGATCAAGCCATACATGAACTTACGAATGAGCTCAAAAAACGAGCAACAGTTGTTCACGAGGGACATGGCTATTATGACCTTTGTGCGGATAAGAAATCCTATGTGATTTTTCCAACACAGCAGGAATTGAATACTCTGCTAAGGCTTCATAGTGAAATTGCTTGTAGAACTTGTGAGTCTACCGAAATGATTTGCATTCTTACTGCATCAGAGTATCTTGATGATAGTGTTGTTACGCCCTCAAACTTGATTATGAAAACTATGGATGATGATTTGGCTTCGATTCTAATCTAAGCCAAAATCCGAGTGCATATGACTTGATCACCTTTCAGAAGACCCTCGAGGCGCCCTGGGACGGACAGATTGAAGATTGCTACCTCTATTCCTTGTTGCGATATTAGAAAAAGATCATGTATCTTCTTCGCCATTCCTCCTGTCACGTCTGTAGAACTCGATGGACCAGCTACTCGAATGACTTGTTCCTTGTTGCCTTCACTAATAGTTGGAATTATTTGTGCGAATGGATTTTCATTTGGATTTGCATCTAAGACACCATCAACGTTGGTTCCAACAAAAACACTGCTTGCATTGAGCTGATTTGCAAGATACGCTATTATTGTATCCCCACTCAGTATGGATGCTCCTCTGGTGCTATCGTAACAAACATCTCCATGAGTAATAACTGTGTGGCCTGAGTTCAGTGTCTTTGTTATTATTTCTAGAGGAAATCGTTCTATCTGACCATCGATAAGATTCACTATAGGAAATGGAGGGATTACAACTGATGAAACGCCTTCGGATTGTAATAGAGTTTCAACTCCGCCTGATAGAAGGTTCATATTATGTCTAATTGCTGGAATCCCTGAAAGTAGTCTAGATGCAGGAGTATCAGCGTTTTCAAATCCATATTTGTGAGCCGCTTGATGCCCATATGCCCCACCGCCCAATACTATTACCAAAGGTTTTGTTGATCCCTGAATTTCCTTCGCAATTCGAATAACTTCAGGTATGTTGATTGTTGGAGGGACCATATCTTTCTTAGTAATTACTGAGCCTCCAAGTTTCACCAGTACAAATTCGTTCAATTGACTCACGGAATAGAAAATAAGGAATGTTGCTTATGGAGATTGCTCTTCATTAATAAAACCGAAATGCGTGTTAATGACCCGCGTTCCAAAATGCCGAGAGAACTCTCTCTTTCTTTGCTGTTTAATGGGATAGATTAGTACCAATACAAAAAGAAGCTAGGTCTGTAGGAGGGATTCCATCTCGATGATGACAGACAATGCTCCTGCTAATTCTTGTATTTCTTCTGGTATAAGAAAAAGACGTGACATTGGCAGGAGAGGGACGGAAACAGAAGTTTCTTGTTGATGTTTATTCATCAAATTGAAGGTAATAGGTTAGAAGACAAGGTTTTTATCGAAACCAAATTCCGTTGGGTTGAACGCCTACCGAAGCGGAGCGGGATCCAAGATGACCCAAAGAGCAAGAATTAGACTATCCAGCACGAGCACAGAACACCTTGATGGCGTTTGTAATCAAATTAGAAGAATTACTCGTAAAACAGGTGTACGTATGTCAGGTCCTATTCCGCTGCCTACTCGTAGAATGGTCATTCCCACACGAAAGACACCTTGTGGACAAGGGTCTGAATCTTGGGATAAGTGGGAAATGAGAGTTCATAAACGCCTTATTGATATCGATGCTGATGAAAGAGCAATTCGTCAAATAATGCGTGTCAGAATTCCTGATTCAGTCTATATTGAGATTGAGTTGACCGGATAAATAAATTTCATACTCATTAGCCTAACACAAACTCTTTCTAGAGATGAAGTGTTGGTAACAATGCCATTCTATAGAACGTGAGTTGAAAAGTATGTGTGGCATTATCGGAGTCATACAGGAGAAAGGAGAAGTAGCGCCTTTCATTCATCAGGCATTGAAGAGATTAGAGTATAGAGGGTATGATTCTGTAGGAGTGACCACCATATCTATGGGTAGACTATACTCGAAGAAGGATAAAGGTAAGATTGATGATGTGCATAGGAAACTCAATCTTGATGATTTACCTGGCCGAATAGGTATTGGACATACAAGATGGGCGACTCATGGGATTCCATCGCTATACAATTCGCACCCTCACTTTGATTGTAATAATGAAATAGCGGTAGTACATAATGGTGTGATTGATAACTTTCTTGCGCTTAGAGAAGAGCTTCTATCTAAGGGACATAAGTTTGATTCGGAAACTGATACAGAAGTTATTCCTCATCTAATTGAGGATTGTATCGCTGATGGAATGTCACTGAAAGAAGCGATGAAGTATGTTACGAAGCGGATTGAGGGCACGTATGCGGTAGTGGCCATGTGTATCAATGAACCTGACAAAATAGTTGTAACTCGAGATGGAAATCCTCTTGTCATTGGGCGGAATGGGTCAACTTCCTATGTGTCGTCTGATATCCCCGCATTTTTACCCATGACTAATAATATGATGCTATTACTGGATGGAGAAATCGCAACATTGACACTTGATGGCATCGAATTTGAGAAACTCTCTGATGGTTCACAAGTCAATCGAGAAACTATCAAGATTAGCTGGACAGCTGATCAAGCGCAAAAAGGTGGATTTCCCCATTTTATGCTGAAGGAAATTCACGAGCAGCCAGAAGCTATCCGCAATACATTGAGATTGCCGCAAGAGGCAATTGACAAGGCTGCGGACTTGATACTGAATGCTGGCAAGACCTACTTTCTTGCAATGGGAACTTCAGGTCATGCAGCATTGGCTGGGCGGCATATGTTAGCCTCTCTTAGTGGCACTCTTCCCTCACTTGAACTTGCAAGTGAGTTTCAAGATACTGTATATGGCGCAATCAATGATACTGACCTTGTGGTTGCAATCACTCAATCAGGTGAAACTACTGATACCGTAGTTGCTGCCAAATATGCGAAAAAACTAGGCTCTAAAATATTGGCCATAACAAATGTTGTAGGTAGCTCAATTACGCGACTAGCGGATCATACAATAATTACACAGGCAGGTCCTGAGATAGGCGTAGCGGCCACAAAGACTTTCATGGTTCAGCTAACCTCTCTTGCTCAAATCGCCTTAGCAGCTGGATATCGCAGTTCATTTATTGATAGTGAAATAATCTCACGAAAAAGAGAGGCCCTCGGTAGATTGCCTGATATTGTTTCGAATGTAATTGCTACCCAAGAGGCAAATGCAAGACGCATCGCTGGAGATTATTATACGAGTCCAAGTATGTTGTTTCTAGGAAGAGGAATTTCCATGGCGACGGCTTTTGAGGGTGCTTTAAAGCTTAAGGAGATCGCGTACAATCATGCGGAGGGCTACTCCGCCGGTGAATCAAAACATGGTCCCATCGCATTGGTAGAAGATGGGTATCCAGTCGTATTTGTAGCTCCCAACGATGATACTCGTTCTAGGTTGATAGGTAATATAATGGAGATGAAAGCAAGGGGTGCCTCAGTAATTTCAGTGATTGAAGAAGAAGACACCGAATTGGAATCCCTTTCAAATGAGTTCTTTTCGATTCCACATGGTGTTGAGGCAGAATTTTCCATTATGCCATATATTGTCCCATTACAACTATTCAGTTACTATATGGCTACGCGGAAAAGGTATGATCCTGATAAACCTCGAAATTTGGCAAAGTCTGTAACTGTACTATGAGGGGCTTATATTGTCTATCGAGTGATAGTTCATTGTGTGAAACCAATGTTCTACATGCTTCAAACACCGTTAACCGATTTCGCTAACCTCATTGCGGGATATTTTGCAGAAATCTGGGAGTTTCTAATATTCATAGGCAGAATTTCGGCAGTAATTGTAGTGTTGGTCGGTGCAATCTTATGGTTCACTGAGGTGAATTCTAAGCGAGGAAAAGGTCTTGTTTTTAGTGGCATAATGCTTGCTATTGTCATCCAGTATTTCGTAACATATCCTCCGGCATTTATCCTATAACAGAGTGTATAATCAAACAAGATCTTTTGCAATAATTTCCAGATTATCCGCAAGACGATTAATTTCTTCTAGAGTGTTGTAAGCATGTAGCGAAGCTTGAATTATTCCCTCAGATGATACTTTCTTCACAAGTGGGTGAGCACATAGTAAACCACTCCGTACAGCTATGCCAGATTCGTCTAGGAACAACGCGATATCGTGACAACTAATGACATCATCATTTCCCAAATTAAAACCAAAGATTGTTGTTTCTTCAATGGTATTGTTGAACACCACAACTTCGGGAATCGCAGATAGACGCTTTTGCAAATATGTTGATATATTCCTCATGTGAGTTTGTATAGATTTGGCATGCAACTCTTCTAGGTAGTTTAAGGCCGCATTAAGTCCAACAATCGCAGGAACGTTGATTGTTCCTGATTCGAACTTATCAGGTAATAATGCCAACTCGAATTCAGTGGATTGAACGTTTGTTACACTTGAACCTCCCAAGATTCCAGGTATATGATTGCTTCCAAGAGCACTTCCAATCCACTGGACGGCCAATCCAGGAGGCCCCATAAGTCCAACATTGCCAGAAAACACAGCAATATCTACTCCTTCTTGCTCAGGCAATTTCTCACTGAAGGCTATGGAACGACTGACATCAGACAAGACGACTGCCTCATTCTCATGTGCTATTTTTGATATGGCTGAAACAGGATTATTGACACCCCATCCTACTGTCGTCGTACCTACCGCCACAATACCTGTTTTCTTATCAATCAAATCAGTAAGGGTCCCAATTTCGAGTCTTCCATTTTCATTTATTGGGATTATTTTGATTTTCAAGTTTAAAATCTGTGCAACTCTCTGCAAAGTGACCAAGACGGAATGCTCTTCATTTTCTGCAATGACTAT
The DNA here is from genome assembly GCA_964391265.1 of uncultured archaeon. Taxonomy (GTDB): domain Archaea; phylum Asgardarchaeota; class Thorarchaeia; order Thorarchaeales; family Thorarchaeaceae; genus MP5-2226. Next base: position 22,055 of record CAYMLT010000001.1, on the reverse strand, counting down.
GGTATCTTTGTTATTGTGATACCAATTGTATCCAAAAGCAAATGATGCTACTGCAGACGGGATTGACTTTTGGAATGAAAGTTGGGACGTTTCAGAATTCAGGAAGTTTGCCATAGTTTTTCTTGCGTTTTCAACGGCAGTGGCGCCTCTTGTCGCCATACTGTGTGCACCACGTCTTGTAGATGCAACTGTGTGAGTTAGAAAATCATTAACTGCATTCACTGCAACCTTGGGTACAAGTGTTGTGCTTGCTGAATCAAAGTACGCTAACTCGGGATTATTCTCAAGTATTGCAAAGTCAGCACGGATATCCATAACCTTCACTTCGGACATTAGGAAGGAAACAATGGCCTTTAATTGTAATGGTGTACGATTTACAGGATGAAGTTGATGGACGATCCAATTGAAGGCTACTTCCTCATAACAAACGAAAGTTTGGTTTTTGAAATTAAAGGGAATTTACATCCCGAACGTCAATACATAGCGTATCTTCGGTATGTGATTGATACATCTGGTGATAGAAAATCGGAAGATGGTATTGCATACAAGAAAATCTACCCGTTGAAGGACCGTGAAGTCTACCTTAGAGAGAATTACCCTCACTATCTAAGTTTTGATGATAGACACAACCGTGTATTACAAGTAGTACCACTCGATTGTGTAGATATCATATTAAATCCCATTGATGCACTTGGTCAGATTAGGGACCGGGGCAGGCATCTGAGTAATCTTCAACACACGACCATTGAATTGGCAGAGTCCATAGTTGATGCTTTTGGGATTCCATGGAATTCAATTGGTGTTACCGGATCACAGCTTGTTGGTCTTGCAACGGAGAGTTCTGATATTGATTTAGTAGTATACGGCGAAAACGCAGGCAAAATGCTGTATCAAGGTTTGGAGAAAAACAGTGAAACGATTAGGGGGCTGGAACGATATTCGGGGAAGTATTTACTGCAACATACACAGTTTAGATGGGGTTCAAATAATCCAGATTTGGAAACACTCAGATCCATTGAAAGCAATAAGTTGCTTCAGGGGATTTTCGATAGTCAAGAATTTTTCATCCGAATAGTAAAAACTCCAGAGGAAATGGAATTCACGTATGATGACCTTAGATTCGAATCTATAGGAACACGTGTTCTAAAATTCGAGGTATTAGATGATACACAAGCGATATTTACACCCTGTGAATACATTGTTAAATGCCAAGAGATTCCTGATCTTGTGAGTGTAGTAAGCTATAGAGGTCGGTATACTGAGCATGTGCATGAAGGAATGTGTGCGACTGCAAGAGGAACACTCGAGAAAGTAAACCATCGTGATGGTCGAAACTGGTTGCAGCTTGTTTTGGGAGAAAGCAACACAGACTACTTGCTACCATGTTCAATATGATTCCTGATGAAAACAAATTAACATGATTCACAGTGAAATGTTGTGAATGGCGCCATTATTGTGAATGAGCATTGTAAAAGAGTTATCATAAAACCTGTGATAGTTGAATGAAGCAAGCATAGTCCCGATATGCCTTGTGAATAAAGCCACCCCTTCGTTTCCACTGGAACTAGGCAATTAGAGTTATGATATCTTGAAATACTCATTCACAATCATCATAGTTTAGTGAATATCGAAGTAAAAGGAAAAAAGCTTTTTTTTTGCGAAATAAGCGGTCATAGTCCTTAGTTTCGGACATAGCTTCCATAGAAGGTGCTAACACAGGATGTACAGCTGATATGAGTCCTGAATAGCTATGTAGGGATTATCTTCCACTTACCTTGATATACATGATTCACATACTCACACTTATTTGAAGTGTGAACAAGGATTGTTGTGAATAAGATTAGTATTGTATCCTGTGATAAAAACAGAAATGGTGAAAAATAGTTGTCTGGAAATGAAAGAACGAATTATCTGTATGTCTTTACATACAACGCGGCTCCTGGAACCAAGGAGATTTTCCAGTGCAAATATGTACAACCTGATGAGGCACTCAAACGTTTCCAGAAAATGCTAGCACTAGCACCATCACCATTCGATTTCAGGATTGATATTTCGGATGAGTCCACAGGTGAGGAATCAAGCTTCCAAGTCAAGGGCAGTGGACTTGAAAAGATGTTTGAAAAATTTAGGGTCTTTCTAGAAGCAAGTACTGGATATACTTTTGTAGTTGCTGAAACTGATCTTGTCGAACAAGACCTAGGGAATACCGATTATGAATCGATGAGCAATTATGAGAAACTCCAGATGGTTATCTATGCATCATTCAAACATGGGAAGTTCTCCTCTATGGATGTGACAGAGATTTACAAGGACACATTTGAGGAGGATGATTTGCCAAAAAGCACAGCATCGACATACCTAGCTCGAATGTGGAATAGTGGAAAAGGTCACTTAGAACGGCTTGGCAATAGGTCAGGTTATACATATCGTCTTAAGACAGAAAACGATGAAGTTCAAAAAGAGATAGAGCGAGCTGAAACTATACTCGCTGCTATTCAAATTCGAATTGGAAAATAGCCGAATGAGGTCTGAGAACCAAGTAACTTGGAAGCCAAAGACCTTCATCCTTTTTTCATAGCTGAGTGGTATTCTCTTCCAGACTGATATTGAGAGTTTCAAGTTCTTCCAAGACTAAATCATAGATTTCGGGTATGATTGGTCGATGTACGCCGATTAAGTCTATTTTTCCTTCTAGGATTAAACGACTTGCAATTGCTATGGGAAGTGCAACGGTACGAGACATTGAACTATCACCATTAGGAATACCATAGTCAATCATGGTTGAGGTTATTCGTTCTCGGCGGTCAGTATATTCTGCAATGAAGTCATGATGCATAATAATCATATCTCGTTCTCCAGGAGCATACTGAAGCTTTTCTTCGAATAGATGGCATAATGCATCCAAGTACGTATTGATGCCATTGGGAATTGATTTGTTATCAAATAGACCTAACCACTCGAAACGAGCAATAATTGGATCATTTCTTTTCAGACCCAGTTGTTTTGCTACCGCTGTCGACACATCACTTTCATCGGAAGAAACTAACTGCTTCGTCATTTCTGCGTAAGAAACATTAGCAAAATCTCGTTCTTCGATGTCTAAAAGACCCATATCGGCTATCTTTTTCAGAGTCGAACACCAGCCCAAGTTGCGAAATGTTCCGCGTAACATTGTCTTAGTTTCGGAGATGTTGTATATGTCAATATACGAAAGGCTATCGCGATTTGGGTACCCTTCGAATTGGCCCATATCTGGGACTTCCATTAATTCATAGTTATCAAATAGGTCTTTACCGGGGATAGTTACTACTTTGCCATCTTTCAGGAATTGTGCGTCGTTCCTACCGGCAAGTAGTACTCCTCTTGGACTCCAGGAGAGTTTGTAACCAAAGGGGTTATTGTTAGCATCAGGTGCTGGTAACCCTCCGGTGAATGAGGTGAAGCTTGCCACTTTACCTCCTTCATTGTGAATTTTATCAATAATTTTCATAGCACTCATGTGATCGATACCTGGATCGACACCGCATTCGTTCAGAATGAGAACTCCAGCATTCTTTGCGGCATCATCGAGTGCTTTCATTTCTGGAGAGATATACGATGTGGTGCAGAAGTGTTTCTTATGCCGAATGGCTATTTTGGCAGCCTTTACATGGAATGTGTAGGGCAGAAGCGAACAGACTAAGTCAGTCTTGGATGTTAGGCTATCAAGAAGCTCATCATCCTTGACAATATTGAATGCTACAGCAATTGCATTATCACAGCCTTGGATTAGACGCTCAGCCTTTTCTTTGGTTCTGCTGGCCACAGTTACATGAAATCCATGTTTACATAGATACTGGATATAGGGGCGGGCAACAAGACCTGCACCCAAACATAGTACGTTCTTCATGTTTCAATTCACCTACTTTGATAAACAATCTTCTAGATATTCGAAATTCTTGGTTAGTTTCCCTTGATATACGATAATCGCACCAAGGAGTTCAGGAGGCAATTCAAGTTCCTCGAATGGAACGCTGAAGTCAGCCTTCGCTAATGCAGGAACATAATTATGGAGGGTATTACTGAATGAGGTAGATGCTTCACGAGGTAGCTCGCATGGGAGATTGTCTACAGACATTACAACAGGACCATTTCCATTGACACCTAGCTCTGGACGGTCCTCTTCGATAATATATGTGAATGCAGGTCTATCGGGTTTTGTACATTTCATGGTGAATTCAACTGCCCCCTCTACATCACATGAGATATCCCCAACAATTCGAAACCTGCGATTATCGTTGTTCCAGTAATTGTGGATGAACTCCTTTGTGATAAGACGGGGGTATTTATCAGTCCAGTAAATACAATTCATCAGAACGGTCAGGTATGGCAAATATCTGTGAAAATTGCCTTCATACTTTGTAGCACCGTTCTCGTAATAATCCTGCAGTTGGAAAACGGAATTAGGGTCAATTGGAGTGACCATGTGTTCTTCCTTGAAAACACATTTGTAGAGAAGTCGATCAGTGGGAGGTGTATTTTCGAGCTCCTCGGGTTCAATTTCCTTGTGTGGAAGGATATCGAATAGTTCCTGTGCCCCGCGTGATACGTGTCCATACCCTGCAAATCCCACAATAAATGGAGTTAAATCATGGGGAAGGCCCTCTTCTTCAATCCGTTTACCTAATGCTCTGAATTCGTCTTTGAGATCAGAGAGTGATTTTAATTCCAAAGTTGGCGTCATCGCTGCAAATGGGTTTGGAGTTAATCCTTCATACGAAAGTCGTTTGCCAAGTGTGCGAAGCGTATCGGACATTCCAGCTAGGCCAGCCCAGTTACCAAAATAGATGAGTCGTCGACCGTTTGCGTCGACAATCTTCTCATAATCGATGAGAGTTGCACCAGTTTCCATGATATGGTTAAGCATATCCATGTTGTAGTCTTGGCATTTTATGGTGTGACTAAAGAAGATGTACACCTTATTCGGCTCAAAGAATGCAATGGGCATTTCCTTGATTCCTAAGATAACATTAGCAGAACTCCCTTTGAGAGGGCCATAATCTACATTAGACGCTGCATACTCATCAGGATGAAAGGCACGCTGATTACTCGGTTCAAGAATAAACTGAATTCCATGCTTCTCATGCAAAAGAGCAGCATGCTCTGGAACAATAGCTACTCGTGTTTCAAAGGCTTTCTCTTCCTTTCGTAGGCCAATCTTATTCACCAGAACTCCTCCAAAGTGTAGATTGTGGGCAACCGGTCAGCAAAATCACCCACGCTTTAACCTTTCCTTTACTACGTTGTATTACACATAATGAAATTCAGAACATGTGTTCTAGTATTAGGGTCTATAAGAAATGACACAATATCTCTATCTTTATGATTGTAGGCAGGCACGTCAGTCAAATGCTAAACGGGTTTCTTTTACCAAGGAGCTATATGGGTTTACATATTCTTGGAAGACAAAGTATGGTGTCAAAGAGAAACGGAAGGTTGGACTAATCGAAGAGTGTCCAGGTTCCAAAGCAGTTGCTGATTCTGCAATTCTCGTTCCTGCTGAACACCGGGGAGTATTTGATATGCTATTCGATGAGTATTCGGATATTATGGATCTCATAATCTATGAAGTGGCTGCTGAGATAAAATAGATAAAAATGCGGCCACGTGTTCCAAAACCAGTGCAACCCCCTTGTTTCCACTCGAAATAATGCAGATTCAAACTAGCTAAAAATACAAAAGTATAAATATACAAATTAATAGCCAGTATTTATCTCCATTTTTAATTATTATTATAATACACGCCCATAATCTCTTCATTTTTAATTCTCCAGTGGAAATCGAGGGGTGTATTAGCTGGGCAATACACACTGGAACACGTGTTCCAAGAACATGGTGACATGTATTACAGCTAATACAACTGTGTATACTACCACAATATTGATACACTGTAAAAGTGCCGGGCAATTTGTCCACGACGGGACGTGGAGGACTCCCAATGACCAAACCAAAAGATCTACTAGAAGATGCTCCTGGGAAGAAAGTACTTCTTCTGGCTAATGAGGCAATAGCTCGAGGTGTGTTAGAGGCTGGTGTTCGACTTGTTGCACTATATCCTGGCACCCCCAGTAGTGAGATTGGTAACAATCTAACATTCATGGCACCTCACATTCCTAACTTTTACTTTGAATTCAGCACTAACGAGAAAGTAGCCCTTGAAGTTTCAGGAGCTGCCGCAATTGCAGGTGTAAGATCTATGATGGTATGTAAAGGTCCAGGATTGAATGTTGCAGCTGATCCATTCTTTTCTTTGGCTTACATCGGAGTTCGTGCAGGTATGGTTATCGTAGTTGCCGATGACCCCAGTATGTGGAGCTCACAAAATGAGAATGATAGTCGTTACTATGCTCTCATGGGTAATATGCCAATGGTAGAACCCGCTGACCCCGCCGAGGCAAAGGATATGGTTCATGAAGCCTTTGAACTCTCTGAAAAACTTGAACTGCCTGTTTTACTAAGAACAACAACTCGTGTAAATCACACACGAGCACCTGTTGTACTAGACATTATCACGGGGCGACCGGAATCTGTTGAATTTGAAAAGGATCCATTTCAACTCGTCCCCATTCCGGCGGTCGCTCGCAAGCTACATCCTAAATTATTAGGCAAGATTGAGAAAGCCAAAGAGATAGCTGAAACTAGCCCACTTAATTTCTTTGAAGGCCGTGGTGACCTTGGAATACTTACTAGCGGCGTAGCTTACAATTATGTGGTTGAAGCGCTTGATCACTTAGAGCTAGAGGCTGAGATTTACAAACTTGGAATAACTCACCCTGTTCCCGAAAAGAGTTTGGTTGAATTCCTAAAACGCCACAAACGTATTGCAGTTGTTGAAGAACTGGAACCATTCTTGGAAACACACGCAAGAAGACTTGCTCAATTGAATGAAGTTAGTGTTAGTATTCTCGGGAAAGAACAGGGATACTTCTCCCGAGTGGGTGAGTATAGCCCCCGAATCGTAATAGAAGCACTAAGCAAAATTACTAATCGTAATACACGTATTAACTGGAAGGATATAGATAAACAAGCTGAAGAAATTCCCGAGATACCTCCTCGGCCTCCATTATTATGCGCAGGCTGTCCTCACCGAGCAACCTATTTTGCTATTCGGACTGCAACCAGAGGCAAGGCGATATATCCCTCAGATATTGGATGTTATACTCTTAGCATTGCACCACCACTGGAAACAGCAGACATTCTCTTTGACATGGGATCGTCAATTACAACTGCTTGTGGTCTAGCCCAAGTTACTGGTCAAGATATCGTGGCATCAGTTGGGGATAGCACATTCTTTGCTTCCGCACTTCCTGGTTTGGTGAATGCGGTATACAATAAACACGCCGTAAATCTTGTTGTCCTTGATAATCGGACGACGGCCATGACCGGTCATCAACCCCATCCTGGAACTGGGATTACTGGTATGCGAGAGGAAGTCCCACCAATCGATATCGAAGAGGTTTCCAAGGGGTTAGGTGTCAAGTATGTAAAGACTATCAAAACCTTTGAATCAATGGCTGAGCTTGTTAAAGAAATACGTGAGATGGTCAAGTGGACTCGAGAGAATAAGTCTCCTGCGGTTTTAATATCAAGGGACCCATGTGCACTTCTTACTGCTGCTGATCGGCGAAAAAGCGGTGAATACCCTCCAAAGTACTATGTTGACACTGAAGTATGTAATGCGTGCAAACGTTGCCTTAATCGATTGTCATGTCCCGCAATGTACCAAGATACTGAAACTCAACAAGCCGTGATAGATGAAACACTTTGTAACTTATGTGGAACATGTGTATCCGTCTGTCCACAAGGTGCAATTAAGCAGGAGGAGAAATAGATGGCCGGTATTACAAATAATACAGAAATCATTAATATTGTCATTGCTGGAGTTGGCGGACAAGGGGTTCTGACCCTTGCAGAGATTTTAGCTAAATCTGCTTTGCTTGATTCGTATAATGTTCGCGTAGGAGAAATTCATGGCATGGCACAAAGAGGTGGTCATGTGGTATGCACTGTTCGAATAGGTGAGAAAGCAAAAGGTCCCATTGTTGATTCTGGTGCAGCTCATTTAGTTATAGGATTCGAACCGGTCGAAACTCTGAGAGAGATACACCTCATCAGGAAAGATGGTGTCGCCATTATGAACTCACACGTACAATATCCTGTGGCAGTATCAATGGGCAAAGCGGAGTATCCATCAGAAGATGCGATTAGAAATAGTATCAGGGGCTTTACTAACTCCATACATGAATTTGATGCCATGAAGCTTGCAAAAGAAGCTGGGAGCAGTAGATCCATGAACATTGTAATGTTCGGAGCTATAATCGGAAGCAGAATCACACCCATCCGTAAGGAGTCTGCTATTCAAATTACTAAAGAAGCATTTTCAGCTAGGTTTGAAGAAGCTAATGTGAAGGCTTTTGAAGCAGGTTTCGCAATGATCACGGAGTCTATGAAAGAATAATGAATGTATTAACTGTAATACATTCATTTATCCATTATTGAGGCTGCTCCCGCTGCAATCTGACCAATTGATATGCCTCCATCACCAGGAGGAACAACTTCGTGAAGCAGCGGCATTAAGCCACACTCTTTCACCCTGTGTATTATGGCTTTTGAGATAATGGTGTTAAGTGCAACACCTCCCGAGAAACCAATGAGTTTCACATCTCTTTCCTCAGCAATGTCAACTGCAATACACGCCAGAGTATCACCCAAACACCACTGAACAGCATGGGCCAGTTCCGATCTTTTTGCACCTGCTCTCTGTAAGTTTGCCAAATCCAGTAACATACTAGATGTGTCTAGAATCTGTCTTTTTCCATCACTAAGAATCTTAGGTGTCAAAACCAATGTACCTTTTTTGGCAAAAGCCTCAAGTTTCATTGGGCACTCACCATCATACGTATTCACATTACAAATTCCTAATAATGCTGCAGATGCATCCAACAATCTTCCAGCACTTGAACTTCTTACGATATTGACCTCCCGAACAATCGCACCTCTTATCATTTCGAGTGTACTTGATGAGATGATTTCGTTTTGCGATATGGGCATGCCTTTAGTGATTTTGAGAATGGCATCCTCATCTATGGTGTTATGTAATATACCTAGCAATGATCTGGCAGCATAGATGGCGGTCAAATCTCCCCCGGGGAGTACATGAGACTTCAAACCTCCCAGATTCAGGTAATGCTTTGCATTGCCAACTAAAACTTCGCCACCCCACGCAGTCTTATCCTGTCCAAAACCAAATCCATCAGTTGTAATACAAACAATACCTGTATCAAGAGATAGTTTGTGGTCTATAAGCATCGAAGCAAGGTGGGCATGGTGATGTTGAATGCGGTAGAGTGGAACTTTCTTTTCTTCGGAAATAGCTTCGGCATGAAGTGTGCTCAAGAATTCAGGATGTAGATCACATACAACGCCATCAATACTATCAAGTCCAACGAGATTCATCAAATGATGGTATGCATTCTCAAGAAACTCGATACTTTCTACGTTATTTGTATCCCCAATATGCTGTGATGGATATATCATTCCCGATTTCAGAATGGAAGTTGTTGCCTTTTCCTCTGGACCAACAGCAAGAAGTCTTACTGCCTTTGAAACCCCCTTGGTCGGGATAGGTTCAGGTACATAGCCTCTTGCTCTTCTAATAAAAACGGGATTATCGTTAGTGGTAAATTTCACAACTGAATCATCTGCACGCTGATAGATTTTCCGATTATGAAGAAGAAAATAATCTGCTATATCGTTCAATGATGACATTACTTTTTCTGGGGCAATATACATGGGTACACCAGACGGATTTGCGCTAGTCATCACTAATGCGGCTTCATCGAGATTCTGAAAGAGTAGGTGGTGTACTGGTGCATAAGGAAGCATAACACCCAATGAATTCAGACCAGGTGCTATTTCTTCCAATGATTTCTCTGGTATTACACTTAATACACCCAATTTTGTGCGATGGAGTTCCTTCTTCTTTACAAGCACAATAGGTCTCCTCCAAGTATGCATCAATGCAAGTTCTTCAGAAGAGATATCAAACAATTCATTTGCAACATCTGAGGAACGTGCCATTATTGCAAATGGTCGTTGAAACCTCTTCTTTCTCTTTCTGAGCTCGCGAATAGATTCGGGACTGGAAGTGGTTGTCACAAGATGAGTTCCAGCTATTCCTTGCATAGCAATGATTGATTCTTGCTCAAGTAACTTGGAAGCCTCTTGAATAGCATACGAAGAGGTCAATTCGTTTCCTTTGCAGTCATATAGCCGGTAAATCGGTCCGCAGTTTTCACAAGCAGTGGTTTGGGCATGATATCTACGATCCAAAGGATTTGTATATCCTGTATTACATGTATCACAAAGGGGAAAATCAGACATTGTCGTGTTGGGTCTATCATATGGAAGATCCGTGATAGTTGAGAAACGTGGCCCACATGCGGCACACGATGTGAATGGGTAGCGATACCAACGAGAACCAGGATTCAATAAATCCGATACACAATCATCACAAATTGCAATGTCGGGTGGTATAACTGGTTCTGAATTTTCGCTCCTCTTGGTTGATGACTTCATTATTAAGAATTCGTCGAAATCCCCTTGTGCTTTGTGCCAATCTACTATGAATGAATCTATCCTGGATATAGATGGTGGATTAGCCTGGATTTGATCGATTAGCATTTCAATATGATTTTCTTCCCCTTCAACTACGACTCTGACTCCGGCATCTCCCAAGTTCAGAACATATCCTAGCAAAGAAAGTTGCTTTGCCTTACGATATACAAAGGGCCTGAATCCTACTCCCTGCACAATCCCATTCACATGAATTGAAGCTCTCTTTTGCAATTGGTGGGACCTCTAACCCCATCAGAATACCAGCTGATATTAAATCAAATGAAATGGCAATATAATCCCCATCTATTATATATAATACATGTATTACAAAATATTTGTAGGTGCTCTTAAGGTGTCAGCAGTACCAAAGTATGATTAAAGTTGCAGCCGTCTTCAGAAAACAAGGGTTACCTCATACGTGAACCTGAAACCACTCCTTCCATTCTAGCAAACTTACCCGATTGCTTGCGTAATGTATTGAGAGACTCTTCACGTGCCAGCAACCGAAAAAAGAGAGCTATACTGATTTCAAGTAATAGTCTTGCCAACAGATTCATACTCGAACGTTGGGGTATTCGCCCATCGCAGCGCAGGAGATTCAAGAATCTCTTTGCATCAGTACGAAAACAATGCCGGAATGTTTTCCAATACACTCTCGCTAGAGGAAGATTCGAATGGGATCTTGGGCGAGAGCGATACGTCTTTGGCGTCTACAAGTTTGATGAGATTCGAGGAAACCTCATTCTTGGATTTGTTGAGGTTTCCCCAGAAGCCGAATGGACACTTCCAAGTTAGAGATTTGTATTACAAGTATCACAGTTCCATTAAGTTATATCTATAAGTGGTTTTCCGATTGTATACAAATGTGTATCCGCTCAGATACTCTAGCGAAATGCATCATAAATGTTGTCCTAGTGGCTTTCTGGGTACAATTACGAAACTACAGAGGTCTACAATAGATGAATGAAGATTTACAAGAATCTAAACACCCTCAAGGCATGAGAAGTATTGGACAGAGGGCACGCAGAGTCATGAACGAACCAATTATGAAAATTCTACTAGATCGGTCATTACTTACAAAAGCACAATTGGAAACACTGCTGATTGATTTGGTGGTAGAAGATCAACTTGGTAATCATATCCCCTACGAAGAAAAGGCAACAATCCGCAGCAAATCTACTGAGAGAACAAGAGGTGTGTCTCGAGGTTCCTTCAATCGAACGTTACATCAATCACGACGAAATGTAACCCGATGTATGTATACTATGCTACTCCTAGCATACCTTGACCTATTCGATTTCGCTGTGTTCCGGCCCTTTGAGGAAATGGCATCAAAGATAGGTGACTATCGTAGAATTAGGGAGGTCCTAGCAGGCAGAGAAGAGCTAAGTAATGAGGATATGGAGAGCTATAGGATTGCAGAACAATCGATTAACGAAGCTCTAAATGAACTAGCTTCTCCCCTAGTTTTAAAATCTGGGATTTCAAAAAAACGCGTAAATTCTGAGTCAGAATAGAAGTATTAATTGTATTACATTTCCAAATGATATCATATTTGTAGAATATTTTCAAAAATGAGGAAAATAAAGAGCAGCACGAATGTGTCGTATTCAAACACGAATCACTGTCAACATGGATTGGTTTCCAACCGCTTTGCATCACCATTGTATCTACTAGTTTATTGCATTTGAGGAGATAGAGATAGCAACAGTGATCGATTGTGGCTGTATGTGAAACCTATCCTACAGCTAACCGTTTACTATTGATACGACACACTCATACCATAATCAATCACAATTGTACATAGTTCTAATCCTAGAACCAGCATTTTCCAAGTTTCCCACGGCTAGAGTTCCTGTAATACAAGTAATATCCGCATTTTATTACAAAATCTTATTCGCATCCCTGTTTCTGGTCTGTACAATTGGTTCGTGATATTATTGAATAATGGCGATAATCCGTTACGTCGGATCATGAATGCAAGTAAACAGAAAATCAAGGAAATAGAAGAAGAAACGACAATTCAGAAAATCGCCAATGCCATAGGCGATAGGCGAATCAAAGACTTGAGCGATATCATAATCAATTTGGATGTAGCTTATGGGTGGCCAACAGTGATTGAATATCTCATCAGTGCTAGTAAAACGCAATATTCAGTTCCTATAGGATACACCCATCCTCGAGTTATGGTGGAGCCCTTAAAATTCAGAGAGGTTGTATTCGAAACACTTGGCTGTTTAGGATTAGAATCGATTCCAGAACCTACAGAAGAATTGCTTTTGGGAACAACATCTGTTGACTCAAGTGTTGATGCAATGCGATTCTTTATGAATACAGTCATCAAATCTGCTGAAAATCAGACCGCAAACGGTAATACATTGTTTTTCGATGTATCAAATCCTGCCAATCAAATTCCGACCAAGCTAGCAATGGCAATAGAAGAATCGCAAATCAAAAACTTTGCATTAGTTGATGTAATACGGCAAAATGACTCACTCCTAATTGAAGATATCTGGCACACGGAACCTGGACGTAGAGCTCTAGCTGATCTTGGTATTCGTGGTAATACAATATCAAAGGAAAAATACGAATTAGTATTATCAGTAATACAGGTATCACCATCAATCAAGAAAAAGATCCAGATACTTAGGCGAGATACCAAGGGTGAAAAATTGTTTGTTAAGCCCTCACTGAATTCTAATTACACGAACTTACTTGATTTCATTATCAATCATGATACGCAAGGACTATGCACACTTGGTAGCAAGCACTCCTTATTAACATTGGACCATTTACTACGTAGCGCGATTGACGAGTACAAATCTACTGAGTCCAGCCAATCATATCGCACTCTACTTTCATTGATTAGAGATCACGTATCTATACGCATGCTTGAATCTGCAATTATACTGAATGAAATGACTTGTGAAAAAGACCCTCGATTAGTGACCCCCGCTATTTGGGCACTTGCCAATTACTATCACGAATCAATTGTAAGTGTACTAATCAACACCATCTGTACAACACGAAGTAAAAAGGTTCAAGAATCTGCTCTTGTGTCTCTTAAGAATATCAAACACAGATGCCCCGAAACTCGCACTATAGTTGAGAATACTCTATTATCAGATTGCAAGAATTCTTCTGCACTGCAGCGGTTTTACAGGGAGAACTGGAAAGCATCTTAATACTTGTAATACAATTATCGCAAATAGATGGTACAACACGACAGACATAAATTACGTGTGCATTTTCCTTATCTTATGAGCAGACAAGAATCTTCCATTGATTTGTTCTTTAATCCAAAGTCAGTCGCACTTGTTGGGGCATCATCAGACTATCGAAAACTTGGCAATTCAATTCTGATGAATCTTCTTGCATCAGAAATCGATATCTACCCTATAAGCAGATCAAGCGAATATGTTCTTGGTGTGAAGACATACCCAAGCCTGACAGATTTACCTAACCCAGTAGATTTGGTGGTTATAGCTGTGGCAGCTAAATATTGTCCAGGGTTAATGGCAGAGGTGAAAAAGGCTGGAGCGAGTCATGCAGTTATTATTTCTGGAGGATTCAGCGAGGTCGATTCCGATGGTGCAAGGCTTGAAAAAGACCTCATGAATGCAGCTAATAAAGCTGGAGTTCGCATTATTGGACCCAATTGCGTTGGAGTTTCTAATAGTCGTCTTTTCAATGCCACATTCACCATGATGCCCGAACGTGGAAATATTGCTCTACTCTCTCAAAGTGGAGCCCTTGGCGGAATGATTATCTACACCACACGTGCGAAGAGGATTGGAGTCAGTAAATTCGCGAGTGTGGGAAATGCTGCTGATGTTGGTTTTGTTGAAATTCTTAATTACTTCCGTGATGATCAGAGAACGAAAGCTATTGCTGTTTATGTAGAAGGAGTTGACAATGGCAGAGAATTCTTTGACTCGCTTCAAAGTGCATCTCGTGAAAAACCCGTCGTTGTTCTGAAAGGTGGTCGTAGTGAGATTGGTGGACGAGCGACTCAGAGCCACACAGGATCGCTTGCCGGATCTACTGAAGTGTTTGATGGAATGATGCGACAAGCTGGATGTGTATCTGCACCCACTCTTGATTCCTTACTTGAAATTTGTAAGATATTTGATTACCAACCAATGCCTAAAGGATGTAATATTGGTATTATCAGTAATACAGGAGGAGCAGGAGTCCTTGCTACAGATGCTGCTTCAGAATTAGGACTCAATATCGCACAATTCGAAAAAGAAACATATAACGAGCTACGCCAAGTCCTGTCACCAATGGCATCACTAAACAATCCAATAGATGTTTTAGCCAGCGGCGGCAGACGGGAGTATCGTATTGCAACTGAGCTTCTTCTGAAAGATTCCGGTGTGGATATGTTACTAGTGATATGTGCTGTCCCTACATTTGCGGGAATGACTCAAGCAGAGCATGCAGCGGGAACATTGGAAGGTGTCAGGATAGCCGCAACCGATAAACCAGTAGTAGGTGTTTGGCTTGCAGGTGATGTTGGAAAGCCCGGGAAGGATTTGTTGGAGATGAACAGAATACCGTGCTACGATGATCCCACTCTCGCTGTCCTATGTATGGCAAAAACTGCAGAGTATGCGGATATGCTTAACAATAGATCCTAACTTGTATAAATTGTATTACAATATAGCTTCTAAAGATGTGCCTCTGCAATATCAGGAAATTCTTCAGATAATGCATCCCTCAACTTGCGTTCTACCCACATACTCAGATTGATTGCCTTTTCGTTTCTCACTGCCTTCAAGCAGGATCTGAGTTCTGTTGTCACGCTGAAGGACATAATTGGGCTCCTTCTTTCATTATTTGGCACAGCAACTGGCACAGTATCTGTTTTTGGTAAGGCGTCAGTCGTTTTATCTTCATCATCTCTTCTTTCTTCGTCCTTTCTATACTTACCCAGTACACTCATAATTATCTGACCTCCTTGAGAATAGTTTCATAGGCTTCTGATACAAGCCGAGCTATCTCTGGATCCACATCAGGGCTACCAGCCCGCTTGAAATTCTCAGCTGCAACTTGTTGGCACCCTCTGGCTAACATTCGAAGGTCACGAGGATTCCCTCTTGCAGCAGTGTTAAGCACTGTTATTGCGTCCTCATGAAACGGATAGATGTCGTAATTAGTAGGGTCGAAAGAGTCGATGGTTCCTTTTGCATACGCAATCCTGCGACCAATAAACTCCCTCGCTTTGTTATCACCCAGTGCCGGAACATCTAATGGCTCTGTCCTGTCAGCTATTTGTGGAAGGAATGAGAGCATTGCATTCCAATAAAGCTTGGTTCCACTCATGACTAATGTTACAATTGGTTCATCAAGTGCAGACCCATAACCATCCTTCATTTCCTCAGTTGGCAAATCAGCCAAATATCTGAGCTTGTGGAAGGCAGCTTCTTGATTATCAGCTACGTCTTCAATGAAGAGAGCGGTACGACTTTTTTCCTCGATATACCTTCGCACACTCTCTTGAGCAACCGCATCAATAATTTGACTAGACTCCCAAGAACGTCGATATTTGATTCTTAATGAATCAGCAATAGCTGCTGACATCTGTTTTTCATAAAGTCCCGTCATACCTACGTATCCAGTTATGAATTTGTTACCTCTTCGATCTGCAAGGGTGGGTAAATCTCTCAAAGCCAAAAGCATCAAGGTGCTCTTCCCCGATCCAACCGGTCCTCGCAGAAAGATATGTCTCTCATTAGTGATGATTAAATCAACTATAGAATCAAGAAAATCTGGATGCTCGCAGTAGAGTCGCGAGTCAGGCATCTTAAAACCCCTAAAGGGGCTAAAACGTGCTCCTATTTTTTCTTCCCATGCACGAAGTGTTTCTTTTCGTGTGTTGAAATGTCGAATGAGCGCGGACTCATGAATTGCAATCGTCATGGCTACAACCTCGTTGTATCACAATTAGTTATTGTAATACAATTTGTACAATGAAATGCCTGATAAAGATTGTGAGAGAAACATACGAAGGACAGCAAGTTCAATACACAACCTTTTTGAACTGAATAAAACCGTGATTGCGGCGGGCAGGCATTTTAGTATGATCTGCAAACCAGGAGAATCATAATATGGACGTAAGCAGGATTCAACGAATTTTGAACTCTTTGATGATACTTAGCTTCATGATATTCGGCCTTCTCGTTGGTGTCATATTCATTGCTGATGCCCCCATTGATGGCACAACAGCTTCCCTTCCATTTGCATTTCTATTCGTTTCCATGATGACTCTTATTGCAACTGGGCAAATCAGTGACCGCCCTCAGTTGGTACAGAAATACGTTCGTGAGTGGCTAGTCATATGCTTGATAGGTGTTGTAGTGGGTGCGCTAGCATTCACCCTCGCATAAAGGCCATCACAACAGTTTTAGGAAATTGTATTTCGTGTAGTTTACTGCATACGGCGGCTAAAAATTGCATTGAAGTGACCCCAATGAGCAAGGTATTAGCAGGTACTAAGACTACCCGAATGGAACTTCTTCGATTGAAGAACAGAATGCGTCTTGCCGAACGTGGCCATAACTTACTCAAAGAAAAACGTGATTCACTAATTATGGAATTTTTTAATGCAATTGCAGAAATTAAGGAAGCCAGACAGACAGTGGAATCTGCGTTGGCGGAAGCTTTCTCAAGTTTGACCCAAGCCAAAATGATTATGGGACCAGCTAGAGTAATTGAATTCGCATATGCCAGTAAGGTGAAAACAGAAATCAGCATTGCCACCCGGTCCATGATGGGCGTCCGGGTTCCTGTTCTTTCAGTAGAACAACACATACCAGAGTTACCATATTCACTACCTGATTCCAGTGCAAGACTTGATACAATGAGTATTAAGTTTAGAGAAGCATTGAAGTCATTAGTTCGTCTCGCAGAAATTGAATCAACCGTCAAACGTTTAGCTCTGGAGATAGAACGAACAAAGCGTCGTGTATCCGCTTTGGAAACTGTAGTGATTCCTCGCCTGGATGCCTCTGCTCGTTTCGTGAAACTTGCTCTGGAAGAACGCGAACGAGAAGATTTCATACGGCTAAAGATTATTCGTGATCGAATGCAGTTAGAACAATCCTTCTAAGACTGCCTAAGTTTCAGAATTGCAGCAGCCAAGTCCCCTTTGGTATCCTTAAGAGTTTGAGTAGCTGTTTCAATATTCACTCCTGTTTGTCCTGCAACAAGAGCTGCATCTTCAATAGGTATCTCAATCTCGGGTTCTGGTTCTACATCGCTATCAGCAGATATACCTGTAGTTAAAGGTCTTTCAGTTTTACTTCCAGATACCTGATAGGATTCACTTCCAGCTTGTTTAACGACAGCGACCTGTGCATTCACAATCACCCATTCTTTGTCATCAAAACGAATAATGACTTCCTTCACACCTTTCAAATCATCTTGCGAAATACCCATTTTTTTCATCATACGCGCCATTTGTTTGGGTGACATTCCTCTAAATCCCATCAAAGATTCCTCTTATTGCTACATCTCCATTGATGATAAAACGATTATGTTTCAGACGTATCAGAAGGCTGAAACAATATATCAAATACAAAATGTGTTATGCCAGGTGAGTAGTGCTTTATTTTTCTGACCTGAATTTGTGCAATAAATCCTAATCCAAGTCCTAATGTATTAATAGTATTACAGTATTTTGTAACTTCTGTTTCAGGTAACGAATCATGCAAATGAATAATTCCCCCTTCCTGAGAAAGAGTTTCTAATCCTGCTTGAAGATAATCTATCGTTCCAGGAAGATATCCCATAATAACCCGATCAGCAACAGCATTGGGGTGTTCGTCACGGCAGTCGCCAAGAATCGCGTGCATTCTATCCTCCACATGATTTATCTTAATATTCTCTTCAAGCAGTGCATGTGCCTCTGGATTCAATTCAATAGCTAAAACCTTTGCGCCTGCAGTCTTGGCAATATGAAGTCCAAACTGTCCCACGCATGCAAACATATCAACAACATATTCATGCGACTGGATATATCGCGGAAGGGAAATTCTCTCCTTTCTATTGCCCCCTGAAAACGTAACCTTCAATGGATCTACTCGGAACATCACACCATTTTCGATATGCGTGGTAAGGGTATTTGATTGCCCTGCGACTAATTCGTATGCCGGCTTCCGGATAATATCAGAAGTAGGTCCAGTTCTAATTGCCACCGAACGTACCCTGCTATCATATTCGAGCGTGCATTTTCCAATCCGTTTTGCAAAATCGCGATTTTCAAAATTTAATGTTAATAGGGCAACATGTCCTACGAGATGATAACCTTTTGGGAACGGAAAATTATCGGGGCATGAATCCCCTAACTTTTTCCAAAGATACTCTTTATACCGCATATTCTATCAACAAACAGTGTGTATTTATTGTATTACAATACTCAGCAGTAAATACCAGAGGGAACTGACCCATCAGTACCTTTGCCTCTTTCTTCGACTTTGGCAATCGCTTTTCGGAAGTGATCTTGCGATACACATGTCTGCCCACCTCGAATTGCGAACATTCCTGCTTCCGTACATATGGCTTTGATATCGGCCCCAGTAAGCTTTGCGTTACTAGATACAATCTGATCAAAGTTCACTCCTGCCTCGATATTCATTCCACGAGTATGAATTTTGAAAATTTCCTTTTGGCTATCAACATCTGGAAAAGGGAATTCTATTATTCTATCAAAACGTCCGGGTCTGAGCAGAGCGGGGTCTAGAATATCCGGTCGGTTAGTTGCTCCAATAATTGCGACCTGTCCTCGTGTTTCAAATCCATCAAGTTCTGATAGCAATTGCATTAGAGTTCGTTGGACCTCACGATCGCCAGATGTGGCAATATCCAATCGATGTGAACCGACAGCATCAAGTTCGTCTACAAAGACAATAGCTGGGGCTTTCTCTTTTGCCATCATGAAGATTTCTCTAACAAGACGAGCTCCTTCTCCTATAAACTTCTGAACAAGCTCAGATCCAATTACCCGAATAAACGTTGCATTTGTTTCATGGGCGACCGCTCTAGCACTCAGCGTCTTGCCAGTGCCTGGAGGACCAGTAAGTAATACTCCCTTTGGAGGCTCAATTCCAACCTGCTCAAAAAGCTCTGGACTCGAAAGAGGTAATTCAACAGTTTCACGAATTTCCCTGAGCTGATCATGCAACCCTCCAATGTCAGAGTATGATATCGAGGGAGCTTCTTCAATTTCCATTGCTCTTATCATAGGATCTCTCGAGGGTGGAAGTTCTTGTGTAATGGCAAAACTTCGTTGGTTTAAGGCGACCCGCATACCAGGTTGAAGCTTTTCTTTAGATATGCTTGATGATACATGAACAACAAAATTTGGACCGGTAGAGCTTTTAACAACTGCTCTACCATCTTCCAACATTTCAGAGATGGTTGCGGTGATTAATGGTGATTGTCTAAGCTTTTCAAGCTCGGTGCGAAGAGTTTGAGTCTCCTTTTCGAGTCTTCCTCTCTCTGCCTGGAGAATTTGTTTTTCGGTTTCTAGGGCACGAAGTCGACGTTCAAGGTGTCTTGCGTAGCTCTGACTGTAAGTTTCATCTTCTACCTCACCATTTTTCTTTGTATCTGTGCTTCCAGGCATAATGGCACCTCAACCTTCCATCCTTTTCAAATTACTTAAGCATATCCTTAGTGGTCAACGAGCTATTACATTAGTAACCTAATAGGTGAATTCGCGCGTTTTAGAATTGGTAGTACTTGTAATACAATATTGGAACACGTGTTCAATGAATATCTAAGGTGATATATTAAAAATAGAACGCGACATTTTGTCGCGTTTAAGAAACTAATAGAATGAATTATCACTTGTCATGATAGACGTTATCAATGATAATTGCATATGCCAATAACATCATACGCGGAGCATTGGAATCAAGAATGCGAATGACATATCGATCTTTGAAATTAAACATTGGAGCAAAAACATCTCGCCATTTATCGGCTTTTTTGATTTCTGCATAGACCTTCTTCTTATCTTTGGGGTCTGTTATTGTGAAGTTCCATTTCGTTACACCGCCTTGTGCTTTGTATATCATGTTGTCATCGGCATCATACATATCAACTGAACCACGAATTGCAACCAATGGTCGTTTTCCTCTGCCAATCAATTCACCATCAGGAGCTTTCACATCGTAGATTGGTCTAGCGCTCACTAGCTTTTTGTGGATCAAGCATACCGGCGTTTCATCAACTTCTTCTAGACGAATTTCAGCACGCATAGAGATGAGTTTTCGTTTCATAAGGCCTACTTTGGTTCCTTGCGGATCATATATCTCTCCTCCACCAAATTTCCAAGCCTTTTCATGTAGGACATAATATTCAATGGAAGGGTCAAATAGTGTCATAGAGTTCACCTATGGAATGACATACATCGTACGATTTAAGCTAAGTTAGGCTCTAGCTCTATTGTTATATGGCAGTTAGAACACGTTTAAGAGGCCTTGAGTTTAATAATCAGGTGAGTCGATTGGTTCACAGGCAAGGACCCGTATGACACGTACGTCATACAAACTCATATGCCTACAAGAAAGATTAAGTAGCGCACAGGAAACACCACCAGTAGACCATGATGACGTAACAGTAGGTGATACGAGATGCAATATACCGATATTACTACCTTTATCTATAATCTATTCTATCCTTTATACGAGATGTTTTGGCCAACAATTCCTTTTGGCCCACTAGCATGGTTCTTTGCGCTAACATTTGGACCTATGTTACTTATTCTCATAGGACTGGTCATCAGAGGTCGTCGAGCTGGTGGGGGCAGTGCCAATGTTGCTGAGGGCGTACAGAAAATCATTGCATCTACTGGAGATGTTTCAGCTGGTATGGCTGGGTCTAAGAAGATGAAATTCATCAAAGACCCTGGTGATGCCCTTGTCTTTTTGAAGATAGAAGAGAATGCCATTCAACAGGCTCTTTCTGCCACTGATTACTATGCACAACAAGGCGAAATCGATGAATCCATGAGAGACAAGATTGCTGGAACATACCAAGCTCGCCTCGATAATGTTCGTGCTGCAATGGCAAAAGACGAACAACTCAAGGAAATTGTTGAAACAGACACCGCGATTGACAAGGCACGTTCTGATTATCTACGTAAAATGGCAGCTATGTCCGGAACCGCAGTTGAAGATAATACTGAAGCAGCTGGTCCAACCAATGTTGGAATGCCTAGTGCAGCTGGAACCAGTACACCAGTATCTGCTACCCCCTCAGGCGGACCTGAAGCTGCTGGCCCACCAGGCGGAGCAGTCCCAGGTGGAGGTCCACCAGGCGGAGGCCCCCCTGGAGGCGGCGCACCGAGTGGTGGAGCACCAGGCGGAGGCCCACCCAGTGGAGGCCCA